>CATPAT010000154.1 GCA_955652155.1 uncultured Chthoniobacterales bacterium
CCTTTAGTCCGCTCATCTCCGACGGACTCGATTCGAGATCTTCCGTTTTTAATCCGGCCGACTCGGCGTAGCGGTGATACATCCGGTAGAGATCGGCCGCGAAAATGGCGGCTTCGTTTCCGCCCGTGCCGGCGCGAATTTCGACGATCGCGTCACGATCTTCATTTTCGTCCGGCGGCAGCAACGCGATTTGCAAGTCGCGCTCGAGCTCGGCCACGCGCTTTTCCAAATCCGGAATCTCGTCGTCCGCCATGGCCGCGATCTCCACGTCGCGGGACGTGGCCAGCTCGCGATTATCATCCAGCTGCTTACGCGCGTTTTCCAATTCGTCCCATTTCGCCAGCACAGTTTTGATGCCCGCGTGCTCGCGCATGATTTCGCCGGCGCGTTTGCGATTGTCGAAAAGCTTGGGGTCGGCGATCTCGCGTTCGAGCTGCTCGAACCGTTCGCGTTTGCGTTGAATGAGAGGATCAAAGTCCATGAGTGTGGCCCCGAAAACCATCGAGGGCGTCAAACGGCGATCGCAGACCGCCGTTACAGGTCAGCTAACCTTTTTTGCCCGAGCGCACGGCCTTAGTGCTGCCATAGCGCTTGGCAAACTTTTCGACGCGACCGGCCGTGTCCACGAATTTTTGTTCACCGGTGAAAAACGGATGACAAGCGGCGCAAATACCGATTCTAATGTCACGACACGTCGAGCGCGTGTGATAGACCGCGCCGCACGCGCAGACGATATCGGTTTCGTGATACTCTGGGTGAATGCTTGCTTTCATCGTCAAAAATGAGCGCCGAATGTAACCGCCTGGGCATTTTACGCAAGGGATGAAACCGACAGACGTATTGCTGCAAAGATGGGAGGCGATTCTCGCTCAAAAGGGCGACGAGCCCGCCATTTTTAATACCCGCGGCCAGGTCGATCGGACGTTCCGTGGAATTGATGAACGCGCGAGCAGCTTCGAACCAAAGATCGACAAGTTCGCCGATGGAAGCGTAGTCGCCGTCCAAATCGGCAATCACAAAGATTCGCCGTCGATTTTCATCGCTTGTCTGCGTCGTGGAGTTGTCGTCCTGCCGCTTGAACAGTCGATGAGTGATCAGCAACGTGACGCTGCGCTGAAAGTTTGCCGCGTAACCGCAATCATTGAGAAGGCCGGAACTGTTCAATTTATCGATAACGAACGGCCGAATTGGCGGGGAAAAAATCCGACCCTGTTGAAACTGACATCCGGCACAACGGCCGGACCGCGCGCGATTCGGTTTGGCAGTGAACACCTTCTGGCTGATTGCGATCAGATCTGCGACACGATGGGCATCTCCGATGTCGATCTCAATTTTGGCGTCATTCCGATTTCGCATTCCTATGGATTCAGCAATTTGCTCACGCCCCTGATCGCACGCGGCCTGCCGCTTGTTGTTAGTCAGGACCGAACGCCCCGCGCTGTTCTCGCCGACATCGCAAAAACAGACGCGACGGTTTTCCCGGGTATGCCGCTCTTCTATCAAGCGTTTTGCGAAATGGAAAATATTCCGCCGCTCCCCAGGTTGCGCGTGTGTATTTCCGCTGGCGCGCCGCTGCCAATTGTCACGGCAAAAAAATTCCGAGAGAAGTTCGCGCTGCCGATCCATTCATTTTACGGCGCGTCGGAATGCGGCGGAATTTGCTACGACCGAGAGGCAAAGAACGAGATCGAAGGTTTCGTCGGCGCGCCGATGAAAGCTGTCGATCTTGAAATGATCGATCCAAACGCGCAATCGAGTCAGGCACGCGTCCGCAGCGCCGCCGTCGGCGATGGTTACTTTCCCGACGTTGACGAAGAAAAATTGGGCAATGGCATTTTCGTTCCGGACGATCTCCTCGCGCGTCACGGTTCCGGATTCAAAATCGTTGGACGCCTCTCCGACGTGATCAATGTCGCCGGAAAAAAAGTGAACCCGGCCGAGATTGAAGAACGCTTGCTCCACTTTCCTGGCGTTCGTCAGGCGGTTGCTTTTGGTCGTCCCGTCGGCGCGGGATTGCGAAACGAGGAGGTCGCCGTTTGCGTGGTGGGGAATGTCGATCTTCGCGAAAACGAGCTGATGGAATTCTGCCGGACAGCGTTGAGCGGGTGGCAGGTGCCAAAACGAATTTTTATTGTCGATGCGATTCCGACCAACGAGCGCGGGAAAATCAGCCGACGGGAATTGGCGAAGCGATTCAGGTAGGACATCGCGCTGCGACGTCCGCGGACGCCGCAGCGCTGGGTCCCTACCAGCGAAAAATTCTTTGCATTTGCCAAGAAGCAGGCATTGCTAACGAATTGAGCGTCGAGACATTCCTCGAGACGCGCCTTGATGAAACAGAAAAAATCGAAAAAGAGCACGCGGATTCTGGTTTTGGAACCGGACGAACAATTGGCGTCCGCAATCATGTCTTCTTTACAGGAGGCGGCTCCGGACGCGTTGGTAGAGATGACGCATAGTCTGGAGGAGGCGCAGCAGCTCGCTCTGGGAGTGAAGCCCGAACTTTTTGTTCTCGACGTCGATGCAGCTCCGGATCTTGGCCAAGATTTTCTTTACGATTTGCGAACCAGCCACCCGAACGCCCGCGCGATCATTTTAACCGGCGTTCATTTGCCCGAGCAACGGGAACAAGTCGCCGGACTCGGCGCGATTCATTTTCTCGAGAAGCCGCTGGTGCAATGGGATTTTGTCGATCTGGTCGAGCACCTGTTGCGTTCCGCCAAGGACAAGACGGCGGAAAATTTTCAAGGCACGCTCCGCGATCTCCAATTCACCGACATTATTCAGCTTAAATGCCTGAGTGGCGCGACCGCGGTGGTGGAGTTCATCGGGCCGAGCGGCGAAAAAGCGCGGGTTTTCTTTGAGAAAGGGCAGGTCCGTCACGCGACTGCTCCTGGTCGACAAGGAATCGCGGCGTTCAATCAGATTGTTCGCTGGAAGGGCGGAACGATTTCCGAAGTTACCGACGCGCCTTCCAGCCCGCGCACGATCGACATGGATTGGCAGCACTTGCTCGTCGAAGCGGTCCGGGGCGTCGACGAAGCCGAGGCCGCGCCGGCGAGAGAATCGCGCCAGGAGAATCCAAAAATCCTGGTGGTCGACGATAGCCTGATGCTGCTCAGTTTCGTGAAAGAAGCTTTGATTAACGCAAATTACGACGTCACGACGGCATCGACCGGCGAAGAGGCTGTTCGCGCAGCGCAAACTGGTATGCCGGATCTCATTCTCTTGGATTTCATTTTGCCGGACGTGAAAGGCGATGAAGTTTGCCGCCGTTTGCTGGAGAATCCCGGAACGGCTGCGATTCCGGTCGTCTACATGTCCGGCTACGGCGCGGAACTGCAGGCGAGCCGGAGCGAAAATTCAAATGTGATTGGGTTCTTGAATAAACCGTTTACTTCGGATTTGCTTATTCAAACGGTAGAAACCCATATGCCTCGAAAATCGGAAGAGCCGGAGCCAAACCAGCCAAGTGTCGCGGAGCCGACACCGGCAACGGAAGCGGACTTCCCGGTCGAACAGGAACCGGCCTATCGTGAAGTGAGCGAAGTCGGCCCTGAAATTACGCAAGCGCAGGAAACTCCGTGGTGGACCCCAGCGCCAGAGACCGATATGCCACCCGCAGCGACGCCGGCGGCGTTCGAGCCCGCGGCCGAGCAATCTTATGTTCCCGACGAATCGCTCACCGGCGACGCTTATTTCTGCGGCGACACGCGCTTCTTCTCGTTAAATCGCGCGCTCCAGATTATTGCGACCCAAAAACTCACCGGGACGCTCCGATTCTTTTGGGACAAGCAGCCGGTCGAGCTTTTGACTCAGAACGGACAGGTCCTCTTTGCCACGTCGCGTGATCCGGAAATGTATTGCCCCGAAGCGCCGGTGACTCTGAGCAATGTCGATCCGGACCGAATCGCGGCTGCGCGCGCCCAACAACAGGAGACCGGGTGCCCGCTCTTCGTCACGCTCGCACAGGAGGATTTGATTTTGCACGAGCCGGCAATGCAATTAACGCAGCATCACGGGCAAAAACTCTTCGCCGAACTTTGGAGCGCACCGTGCGTTCGCTTTTCATTTCATCAAGGAGCGCTTCCGGACTTCGCCACCGCGCTCCCGGGCGAGCTCGATGTCGATCAATGGGCCTTGGCGACCCTGCGCTTAGTTCAGTTTCCGCAACTTGGGGACCGCGCTTATTATGATCCGACCTCCGTTCCGGCTTACACCCGCGACGGATTTGAGAGAGTGCAGAACCTGCGGCTCACCGTCGCCGAGGCGCAGTTCGCATCGCAGTTCAACGGGGTGCGTTCGGTCCAACAGGTCGCAAAGAATCTGAGGCTCGATTTGAAATTCGCGAGCGTGACGCTTTTCCGGTTCCTCGCCCTTGAGATTGTTGAATGCTGGCCGGGTAGTAGCGCAACCGGACAGGAAAAGAAGGGCATTTTCCAGCGCCTCGGTCAGGTCGTCGGTCTCGGCGAGTAACTCGGAAGTATTCGCGAGTCGATGAACAGGACTCTCGTCGTCGACATCGGCGGCACCCACGTAAAGCTGATGATCGAAGGCGCAGACCAGCGCGTGTTCGATTCCGGCATACGAATGCAGCCGGCCGACTTTGTCGCTCGAGTAAAAGAAAACACTCGCGATTGGAACTTCGAAAACATCTCGATCGGTTTTCCGTCACCGGTTCGCGGCGGTCAAATAATCAGAGACCCGAAACATCTCGGCCCCGGCTGGGTCGGGTTTGATTTTGGCAAGTCGTTAGACAAACCGGTCCATGTCATCAACGATGCCGCGATGCAGGCCTTGGGCAGTTATCACGACGGGCGGATGCTTTTTCTCGGACTTGGCACCGGCCTCGGTTCTGCGCTCGCCTTTGAAAACATGCTCTTTCCGCTCGAGCTCGGCGATCTTCCTTATCGCGATCGCGACATCATCGAGAATTTTCTGGGCATTCCCGGAATCGAGCGGCTCGGAGAAGCAGAATGGAAACGTGAAGTGATCTTTGCAGTCACGCAGCTGAAGAAATCGTTCATCGCCGATTACGTCGTCCTCGGTGGCGGCAATGTGCACCGGTTCGATCAATTGCCGGAAGGCATTGAGCGCGGCAAAAACGAAAACGCTTTTCTCGGTGGCGTCCGTCTTTGGGAAACAAAAGCCGGTGGCGAGAGGAAATGGCAGATCTTCTGATCGAACGGCTCAACCCACTCAACATCACAACGCGGGGTCATGTGCCAGGGAGGGGACTCGAACCCCTAAGGATTGCTCCACCAGATCCTAAGTCTGGCGCGTCTGCCAATTTCGCCACCCTGGCGTCAGAAACTTACTCGAACTAGCACAAATCCTAGTTTTAAAGCTTTTAAAAATTACTCA
>CATPAT010000155.1 GCA_955652155.1 uncultured Chthoniobacterales bacterium
GCCGGTCACACCGACCCCGCCAAGGAGTAGCCCGTTCTTGTAAAGCGGAACACCGCCTGGCGTACCATCCAACGAGGTAAAGTTGATCGGCGTCCCGAAAGTTCCAGGCGACGGAATGACCGCCGGCGGGTACGGCGGCGGGCAGTACACCATGTCGATCTTTTTGAAGTGATTGACGTCGGAGACGAATAAATTCGATAGCCCAACTCCGACCAGCGGGCCAGGTGCGGTGTTGAACACGCCCGGCGGAAAATGTTGTTGGATGATGAAACCCGCCGTGCGCGACGTGAACGCGTTTTGATTGCTGCTCAAAAAGGCGGCCGTGCCTGCCTTGCTCACAGCGGTGGCGATCTCGCCCGGGGTAGCCGAGCCACCCCGCACCACCCAAACGCCGAGCACGTAGCCTTCGCGATCGACGACCGCGATCACGCTGTTCGGCGAAATTCTTACCGCGCGGGTGACAGCGTGATTGATGATGGTTTGGACATCGGCCACTGTAAGTGGATCAACTGCCACCGGCGTTGGAGTTGGTGTTGGTGAGGGTGTCGCGGTTGCCGTAGGAGTCGGAGTCGCGGTGGGCGTTGGAGTTGGAGTGGTTGAAGAGCTGGCAGCTGTGTAGGTGTAATTGTTCAACGTCCAGGAGCCGTTGATGTTTGATGCGAGCGTCACGAAGATGGTGCGCCCGTCTGTAGGAATGTTGTTAACTGTAGCCGAGAGAACGCTGGTCGGGCCGATAGAGTAAATGTCGTGCGCGTATTGAGAGCTGCCCACCAAAAGGATGTAGCTGGTAGCGCTGCCGGCACTCCAATTGAAGCTCGCGCTGGAAGAGCTGAAGGTCGATCCCGGTGCCGGGTTCAACATCTGTGCCGACTGGGCCGCCAGTTCGCCAGGCGAAAAAAGTGCCAGGCCCAGCAGTGCCAACAGAATCCGGGGCGTCATCACCGAATGCGTTAGCTATCAGGTCCCACAGCTGCGCACCAGCCAAAAGCATTCTGCAGCCCCGCATCCTCGCTTGCCAATCAAGTGGAAAACGAGACGGCTACAGTTGGCTTGCCAATACCAGGCAATTTCGGGCATCCTCGCCCTCCCATGCGCTGGTCAACTCCGTCGTTTGCCAGCGCGACTCTGCGCTGGCGAGTGGCGCTGTGCCTTGGTCTTTCGATCGCTTTCGGAGATCTGCCCGGGCAAACGGTCGAAATTTGGCGCGCGCAATCTCAGAACGCTCCTGAAAATCCCAGCCAGTTCGGAACAATCGCGGTGGTGGATTCGAAAGATGTTCTTTCGTTACAAAGTGATGTTGTTGTCGCGAACACGACGCTTCTCGCTCAGAACGAGCCGCTTTCGCCGTCCGAATTCAATCCCGATCCAGGCGCCTCACAGCGGGAACAGCCGGAAACACCCGAGGCCCCGGAACTTTTCCCACCGATTTTGCCGCAACTTCCCGAGTACGGTCAGGAAGCATTGCCGCGTTCGCTTCAGCTTCCGCGCAAGGGCGTGCGCGAAGTTGTTCCACGCCGGAAAAAATTGGAATACGAGACCTATCCGGAATCGGAAACAGGTGAAGGATTGCTCCCCTCTTCGCGACCAGAGCCAAATCGGTGGTTCATCGGATTTGGTCGCTGGAAACGTTATGCCGATCCTTCGACCGAAACGCCGTATCAATCCGATCTCCATCTCTGGCACCCGTATTTGCAGAGCAAACTCAAAGGCGACGCGCCGATCATCGACCAGGACATTTTCCTCAACATCACCGCCGAAGATTTCTTTCAATTCGAAGCGCGCAAATTGCCGACACCGAGCGGCGTGAGCGCAGCACGCCCAAACAGTTCGGAATTTTTCGGCCTGAGCGACCAGGAGTTTTGGTCGAACGATTTTTCAATCGGCATCGATTTGTTTAAAGGCGAGACCGCGTTTAAGCCGATCGATTGGGCGTTGCGGTTACTCGGCGTTTACAATCACAACTATATCGACGTCGAAGAGCGCAACGTCGTAAATCCGAATCCGCAAAACGGCACCACCCGCGAAAAAGAATTCTGGTCGTTGCAGGAGGCGTTCGCCGAAATTCACTTGCGCGATCTCTCGAACAATTACGATTTCGTTTCGTTGCGCGTCGGTATGCAACCGTTCGTGAGCGATTTCCGCGGTTTCATTTTCAACGACACGAATCTCGGCATCCGCATTTTTGGGAATTACGATAACAACCGCTGGCAATACAATCTCGCCGCGTTCGACATGCGCGAGAAGGATACCTATTCCGACCTCAACGAATTCAATCCGCGCAAACAACAGGTCTATGTCGCGAACGTTTTCCGACAGGACTTGATTTGGAAAGGTTACACCGGTGAGCTCACGTTTGTCGGCGACTTCGACAACAACAGCCGACATTACGACAAAAACGGATTCATTACCCGGCCGGCGCCCATCGGCACCGTGGCCAATCATTATCTCCAAGCTTACTACCTCGGCTGGACGGGCGACGGGCACATCGGCTGGCTCAACATCGATCACGCCTTCTATCAAGTGCTCGGAGAAGACGGCTTGAACGGCATCGCCGGCCAGCGCGTCGACATCAACGCGCAAATGGCTGCGCTGGAATTGTCAGTCGACAAGGATTGGATGCGCCACAAGTTGTCGATCTTCTACGCGAGCGGCGACAGCGATCCGGCCGATTCGCACGCGACCGGGTTCGACACCGTGTTCGACCGACCATTTTTTATCGGCGGTCCATTCAGTTTTTTCTCGCACCAGGGATTCAATCTCGCCGGCACCGCGGTTAACTTTAAACAGCGAGATAGTTTGGTGATCGATTTCCGGACGAGCAAATCGGAAGGCCAGGCGAACTTCGTCAATCCGGGCGCGCTCATCTTCGGGTACGGATTCGACGCCGATATTTTGCCGAAGCTGAAAAGCTTCATCAACGTGAACTACATTCGCACCGTCACGACCGAAACGACTGAGCTGGTGTTGTTCACCAACAAGGCCAGCAACGACTTCGCGCTCGATTGCAGCGCGGGGTTCGAATGGCGACCGCTGCTGACGGACAACATCATTCTCACCGCAGGCGCCGGGTTTCTCGTTCCGCGCTGGGGTTACAAAGATATTTACCGCGCCAACACCGTGCCGGTTTTCGGTTTTCCCGGTCCCCCACCCGGCCATGTCGATCCGTTCCTCTACAGCGCGATCGTGACGTTGACGCTCACGTATTGAATGAAACCCCAAGCACCAAATCCCAAGCGCCAGGGAAATTCCAATACTCAAATTCCAAAACGGAAATTCGCGCGTCCGGTTTGGAGTTTGATGCTTGGAACTTGGTGCTTCTTTGAGATATGGGGTTTGGCGTTTGGAGCTTCTGAAGAAGGCTACGGCCCACCGACTTCCGCTCCTATTACAAGATCGACAATTACGCGCGCATCGTTGCCGCCGCGAAATTGGATCGATCAGACACAAGCGGAGGCGGACAGAAAGAGTGTCGGTTGTTTGCAATGCCATCAAGGCGTCGAGCCGATGCACAAGGCCGAACAAAATGTCGTGCTCGGCTGCACCGATTGTCACGGGGGAAATCCCGCGCGCGGCCTGACGAAAGAGCAGGCGCACATTTTGCCCAAGAACATACAGTTTTGGAAAACCTCCGCCAAACCCCCGAACTCAAACGCCTGGCTCAATCACGAGTCGCCCGAGTTCATCCGCTTTCTGAATCCCGGCGACCTGCGCGTGGCGCAGCAATCGTGCGGTCTGTGTCACGGCGAGATCATCCGCAACGTCGATCACAGCATGATGAACCACGGCGCGATGCTGTGGGGCGCCGCTCTATATAATAATGGCGCTTACCCAGAGAAGAATTATCGCTTCGGTCAGGCTTACGGCGCGGATGGCGCGCCGCTGAAGCTGATCAACTACACACCGGTCACACCCGAAGACACGGAGGTTCACGGCATCCTGCCGTTCATCGAACCATTGCCGCGTTTTAATCTCAGTAATCCCGGCAATATTCTGCGCATTTTCGAAAAAGGCGGCCGGCCGCAGCTCTCTCTCGGATTGCCGACCAGTTCGGAACCAAACGGCAAACCCGATCGCCGCCTTTCCGAGCGCGGTCTCGGGACCTTGAATCGCACCGATCCCGTTTTTCTCGGTTTGCAAAAAACGCGATTGCACGATCCGCTTCTCGGATTTTTCGGATCGAACGATCATCCGGGCGATTATCGATCGAGTGGTTGCTCGGCGTGTCACGTTGTTTACGCCAATGATCGTTCGCCGACAAATTCAGGCTGGTGGAGCAAATTCGGTCATCAGGGTCTGAGTTTCACTGCCGATGAATCGATTCCGAAAACCGAGCGCGGCCATCCTGTCATGCACCAGTTCACGCGGTCGATTCCGTCGAGCCAGTGCATGAATTGCCACATGCATCAGGGAAATCTCTTCGTGAACCCTTATCTTGGCTACACCTGGTGGGACCAGGAAACGGACGGCGAGTTTATGTATCCAAAGGAACAGCATAATCCAGCGGATGCTGAGCTCGTAAGATCGACAATGGAAAATCCTGAGGCCGCGGCCGCGCGCGGACTATGGGGGGACAAGACCTTTCTCGACCAAGTCGCGGAACTGAATCCGCAGCTTAAACACACCCAGTTCGCCGATTACCACGGACACGGCTGGGTTTTTCGCGCCATTTTCAAACACGATCGGAAAGGCAACTTGCTCGATCTCGA
>CATPAT010000156.1 GCA_955652155.1 uncultured Chthoniobacterales bacterium
AGCCGAAGCTTCCTTAGAAGCGCTGGCCATCTTCGAGGCAGGAACGACGCTCTTTTTCTGGAGCGCGGCGATCATGCGTCGAGGAGTTTGATGTTTTGCGCGTGGGCCGAGCACTTTGAGGCTCTGCTCCTCGGAGCCCCATTGCAGAATGTCGATGTCGACATTGCGCACACCCCAGCGTTTCATCTCCAGCTTCGTCGGCTTATAAAGATCGATCGTGCTGGTGCCGATTAGCGCCGTCCCGTAATCGTCGATGACAAATTCCTCCCGCGTACTACAGATTCGAAAGCGAGTCCCGAGCGGGAAACGCGACCAATCGGAGGCCGCGCTCATAACGTGACGGCCGGATAAATATTTGCCGAGCGCGTTTCGATGTCCGCCTTTTTCGATCCGCGTGTAAGCGGTGGTGCGGACATTGGGCATACGACCAAGGTGCGAATTCGCGGCTTCGACAGCAGCCAAGGGCTTCTGCACTACAGCTTGTTCTGCGCAACCAACCAGAATACAACCAACACCAAGAACTATTGTAAGGTTAAGGCTTTTCGACAATTGCAACGCCGCGGCCTCAGATAGCATCGAAGTTCCACCCGGCAAGCACTTATTTGGTGAGAGGAAACAGCCGACCCGAGGCACACCCCATTTAGCAGCAGACTGCGGGCCAGTTACACGGGCGATTGTCGGGAAAATTCCGTCGTGCAATGCGGACAGCGGCTTGCCTTTACCGGGATCGTCATCGCACAAGCGGGGCACTCCTTTGTCACCGGTTCGGCGTGTTTGGGTTGCTTCAAGCGATTCATGGCCCGGATAAGGAGGAAAACTGCACCCGCGACAATCAGAAAATTGATGATCAACGTGATAAAATTGCCGTAATTCCAGGTAACAGCTCCCGCTTTGGCCCCGTCCGTCGGCGTGTTAAACGCAATTGAGCCGTCTTTCGCCGCGCGCAGCACGATGAACTTGTTTGAAAAATCGAGGCCACCCGTGAGCAAACTGACCGGCGGCATGATGACGTCTTTAACCAGCGAATTGATGATCCCGCCGAAGGCAGCGCCAATGATTACGCCGACCGCGAGATCAACCGCGTTTCCTTTGATCGCGAACTCTTTGAATTCTTTCCAAGCTTTTTTCATAGGACGATGTTTACCAGCTTCTTCGGAATCACGACGACTTTACGAATTTGCTTACCGGCAGTGAACTCCTGAATTTTTGGGAGGGAGAGCGCGGCGTTCTTGATTTCCTCTTCGCTCGCTTGGATCGACATCGTCATTCGGTCTCGTACTTTCCCATTGACCTGAATCACGATTTCGACTTCGTCTTCGACTAGGAATCTTTCGTCGTAACCCGGCCATGGCTGTTCCGTGATTTGACCAGGCAAGTTCAACTTTTCCCAGAGCTCGGAACTCAAATGGGGCGCGAAAGGATTGAGCAGGACCAGGAAAGGTTGCATCCCCGAGATCGGTATCGTTTCGGCAGTGGTAAATGCGTTCACGAAAATCATCATCTGCGAAATGGCGGTGTTAAATGAGAGAGACTCGATGTCGTCGGTCACCTTCTTGGTCGTCGCATGCAGGATTTTCCGCTGCGGCTTGGTAAGATCGACGTCTTGCACCGCGGGCGATAATTCCCATTGGCCCGCCTGATTCTCCGACATCATCAACCGCCAGACACGGGCAAGGAACCGGGCGATTCCTTCCACGCCGCGCATACTCCATGGTTTCATTTGCTCGAGCGGACCCATGAACATTTCGTAGCAACGAAACGCGTCCGCCCCGTATTGCTCGATCACATCATCCGGGTTGACGATGTTGCCGCGCGACTTCGACATTTTCTGATTGTCTTCGCCGAGAATGATTCCCTGATTGACCAAGCGCTGAAACGGCTCGGGTTTCGAAACGTAGCCAAGATCGAAGAGCACTTTGTGCCAGAAACGCGCGTAGAGCAGATGGAGCACGGCATGTTCAGTTCCGCCCACGTAAAGATCGACACCACCTGGTTTGTCGCCGCCCATCCAATATTTCTCGGCCTTCTCGCCAACGAACCGTTTGTCGTTCTGCGGATCGCAAAAGCGCAGGTAATACCAACACGAGCCGGCCCATTGCGGCATCACGTTCGTTTCGCGCACGGCTTTCTTTGAGTAACGAATCCAATCCTTCGCTTTTGCCAGTGGCGGCTCCCCGGTGCCGGTCGGTTTGTAATCTTCCAACGCCGGCGGGACCACCGGCAGCTCGCTTTCATCAAGAGCACGATGTTTAGGCCCGTCCGGTCCGCCAGATGGACGGACTCGTCCCGTGGCGAGCTCGGACTCCCACACGATCGGGAACGGCTCGCCCCAATAGCGTTGCCGTGAGAAAAGCCAGTCGCGCAGTTTGTAGTTGATCGCGCACTTGCCGAGCCCGCGTTCTTCCAGCCAGGCGGTGATTTTGCGAATCGCTTCGCGCGACGGGACACCGTCGATGATCGGGGAATTGATCGCGATCCCATCGCCCACGAAACCGATCGGTTCTTCATCTGCCGGCGGCTGAACAACCTGGCGAATCGGCAAATTGAATTTGCGGGCGAACTCAAGATCGCGCTCGTCGTGCGCCGGCACGGCCATGATCGCGCCGGTGCCATAGCCGAGGAGAACATAATCGGCGATCCAAATTGGAATTTTCTCGTCGTTGACCGGATTGATTGCGTAAGCGCCGGTAAAAACGCCGGTCTTTTCTTTCGCTAGCTCGGTCCGTTCGAGATCGCTTTTGCGCGCAGTCTTTTCCCGATAATCGCGAACGGCCGGCCATTGTTCTTCGGTCACGATCAAATCGATCAGCGAATGCTCGGGCGCGAGCACCATGTAGGTGGCACCGTAAAGCGTGTCCGGTCGGGTGGTGAATACCCGGATTTTTTTGTCGTCGATCTTGAAATCGACTTCCGCGCCTTCGCTTCGGCAGATCCAATATCGCTGGAGCAACTTGATTCCTTGCGGCCAATCGAGGCCTTCAAGTTCATGGATCAATCTCTCCGCGTAAGCGGTAATGCGCAA
>CATPAT010000157.1 GCA_955652155.1 uncultured Chthoniobacterales bacterium
ATTTAAAAAAAGGGGACGTACTCGAATTTACCGTTTGCCACGCCAAGAAAACGGAAAAGAAATCGGTCGAAGTTAATTACGACAACTTCGCGAATGATGTCAGCGTCGGTGACACCGTTCTGGTCGACAACGGCCTGATTAAATTGGTTGTCATTGAGAAGAAGAAGAATCGCGTCCTTTGTAAGGTCATCACTCCGTCAACACTCGGCTCGCGGCGACATATCAATTTACCGGGCGTCCATATCAGCCTTCCAGCCCTGACAAAAAAGGACATTGCTGACGTTACACTCGGAACGCAGCTCGGCGTCGACTTCGTTGCGCTCAGTTTTGTCCGAAAACCCAGCGATCTCACGGAGCTTCGCGATTTGCTGATCCGCAAAAAGAGCAACGCACAGGTGCTGGCCAAGATCGAGGACCAGGCCGCGGTCGAATCGATCAACGACATTATTAAGATTGCGGACCTGGTCATGGTCGCCCGCGGCGATCTCGGAATCGAAGTGCCGATGGAAGAATTGCCGATCATTCAGCGACGAATCGTCAAAAGTTGCATTCGACTGGGCAAACCGGTCGTGGTCGCCACCCATCTGCTTGAATCGATGATCACGAATCGCGTGCCGACGCGAGCGGAGATCACTGACGTAGCGAACGCCGTTTTTGAGCAAGCCGACGCGATCATGTTGAGCGGCGAAACCAGCATCGGCCATTATCCGGTAGAATGCGTGGAGGTTTTGAATCGCGTGGCCACGCGAAACGAGCGAAGCGGTGTCGCCGGTTATGCCGAAGCGGCTATTCTGGAAGATGCGCGACAAAAAACAGTCGCTTCCGCGGTGGTGCTAGCCAATTCGCTCGCCCGATCAAAGATCATTGTCTTCACGCGACATGGAAGAATGGCGCGCAATACTTCAAACCTGCGACCGGAGCGCGCCGTTATTTTTGCTCTCACGCCGAGTGAAGAAGTGCGGCGGCAGTTGTCGATTTGCTGGGGCGTCTATCCGGTGCGGATTGAATTCAGCGACGATCCGAATGTAACAATTGAGACCGCGCAGAAGTATTTGCGGGATCAAAAACTGACTACGGCGGGCGACAATCTGGTCGTCATCAGCGATGTGCGTGCACGGGACGCGTTGGTCGATTGCGTCCAGTTGCGCACGGCGAAATAAAACGCTGGAGAGGCCTCAGCGCCCCAATGATCGCAGCACTAAGGCTGCTCCCACATTCCGTTATGCTTCGACCGGCAGCTCGACATCGATCGGCTTTTCTTTTTTGCTCAACGCGCGACGCAGTTTCGAAAGCGCAATGTTTTGCAGCTGCCGAATGCGTTCGCGGGTCACGCCGAATTTCTTTCCGACTTCCTCGAGAGTCTTTGGCTTTCCGCCGTCGAGACCGAAGCGCTGGAAAATGATTTTCTTTTCGCGATCGTCGAGGACGTCGAGTAGACCGCCGACTTCGTTACGCAGATTTTTGTCGCGCAACAGCTCGAACGGCGTTTGGGCGTCCTCGTCCCCGACGATTTCGCCGAACTCAGTCGAATCGTCGTCGCTGATCGGCGCATCGAGTGAAGCTGGACGGATCGACACCGTCTTGAGCTGCGAAACTTTTCCGGCAGCAATTCCGATCTCTTCGCCGAGCTCGTCGTCAGTCGGTTCACGGCCGAGTTCCTCGCTCATCTGCAAGGAGACGCGGCGCATCTTGGAAATCTTGTCGACCAGATGGACCGGCAAACGAATCGTCTTCGACTGGTTCGCCAGCGCGCGCTTGATCGATTGTTTGATCCACCATGCGGCGTAGGTGCTAAGCTTGCCGCCTTTGGCCGGATCGAAACGCTCGACCGCTTTCATCAAACCGATGTTTCCTTCCGAAATCAGGTCAAGCAGCGGCAGCCCAAGGTTCGCATAATCGTGGGCAATCTTGACGACCAGACGCAGGTTAGAGCGAATCATGAGCGCACGCGCCTCCCGATCGCCTTTCTTGATCTTGGCGGCGAGCTCAATCTCCTGCTGCGGCGTCAAAAGCGGGATTTGCCCGATCTCGCGCAGGTAAATCTTTATTCCGGTATCGCTATCTTCAGCGGCCATATAGCCTTTCTTCATGAAAAAATGGGGGTAGGGCCGACAAGTTGCCGGCTTTTATGTTCGTGGCTGGCTCCTTAATCGGATTTCCTAACATCAGGAAAACTACTTAACAAGGTTAAATATTCTGAATTTTGACATTCCCCCAGTTGGGTTTGTTCAATATTTCTCAAAACATTTGTCCGCCCCCTTTTGCTAAGCCAAAGGGGGCCCTGAAGCCGGGGTATTTGTCTCTTTCCGCCGACATCATTTTCTGCAAGTCTTCTGTCTAGTTCGTTCCCCCATGCTGGCAAAGATTTATTCGGCCGCGGTTTATGGCATCGACGCTTACGAGGTCGAAATTGAGGTCAACGCCGGCGCGGGCGACCCGAAGATGGTGATCGTCGGTTTGCCCGATGCGGCCGTGAAGGAAAGCAAAGATCGCGTCCGAACAGCGATTGCGAACAGCGCCTACAAATGGTCGCGCAAGCGCACCACGATCAACCTGGCGCCGGCCGACATTAAAAAGGAAGGGCCGAGCTTCGACCTTCCGATAGCTCGGAATGATTGCGGTCGCAGAAGGACTCAACACTTCGGCCTTCGAAAAATTCAGTTTCGTCGGCGAACTCGCTTTAGACGGCAGCGTTCGTCCGGTCAAAGGCGTGCTCCCGGTCGCATTGGAAGCGCGACGCCGCGGCAAACGGGCTCTCTTTGTGCCGGAAGCAAACGCGCTCGAAGCCGCGATGGTGAGCAAGATCGACATCTACGGCGTGCATAATTTGCGCGAGACATTCCAATTTCTTCAGGGCGAACTTCCGCTTCTTCCAACGCGCGGCGATCTCACCGGATTTTTTTCCACCCACCAAAGTTACGACGTCGATTTTGCAGACGTGAAAGGGCAGCGCCACGTCAAACGCGCAATTGAAGTGGCGGTCGCCGGCGGGCACAACATCCTCATGATTGGCCCGCCAGGTTCCGGAAAGTCGATGTGTCGAAGCGGATCCCAACAATTATTCCGCCGATGTCGCTCGATGAAGCGATCGAGACGACAAAGATCCACAGCATTGCCGGATTTCTCGACGGCGAAAAATCTTTTGTCGCGAGGCGGCCGTTTCGCTCGCCGCATCACACCATCAGCGACATCGGTCTGCTCGGCGGCGGAGCGTTCCCGACTCCAGGCGAAGTGAGCCTTGCCCACAATGGCGTCCTTTTTCTCGATGAGCTGCCGGAGTTCAAACGATCCGCCCTGGAAGTAATGCGCCAGCCGCTCGAGGACGGAAAAGTAACGATCTCGCGCGCAGCCGGCAGCCTCACCTTTCCAAGCGAATTCATGCTGGTCGCGGCGATGAACCCCTGCCCTTGTGGATATTTCGGCGATCTCAAACGCGAATGCCGCTGCAGTCCGGTGCAAGTGCAACGCTATCGCCAAAGAATTTCGGGGCCGCTGCTCGACCGGATCGATTTGCACATTGAAGTGCCGGCGGTGGAGTATCGCGATGTGTCGAGCGAGCGTGCGGAAGAGAATTCCACCGCGACTCGCGAACGAATTGCTTGCGGCCGGCAGAAACAGCATGAGCGCTTTGCGCGCGACACGAAAACGAATTGCAACGCGCGGATGACCACGCGGCATTTGAAGGCGCATTGCAAACTCAGCGCCGATTCCCAAGACCTGATTCGCGTCGCGATGACAGAGCTGAACCTGAGCGCGCGCGCTTATGATCGCATCCTGAAAGTCTCACGCACGATCGCCGATTTGGACGACAAGATCGACATCGCACCCGAACACGTCAGCGAAGCCATTCAATATCGCACCTTCGATCGCACGCTCTGGATCTGAACCGCAGACACTGGCGGTGGACAGTTTGCGAAAAAGAATTTTGCAGGAATGTTGAATCCAGGTTTGAAGCCGGCTGCATCTCATCAAAGGAACGTGAGGAAACGATGAAACCGAGGTGCGAACGAAACGCTAGTCGGAAAGGCAGGAATCTTTTTCGAAGGCGAACTGAACCTCGGTTTGCTGTTACAGATTGTAATTTTCAAGTCTTCTCGCTCGATCGCTATTACGGCGGTTCAACCGGCAGTTCACAGCCGTCGTTCCTCAACGTTAGTCGCGAGTATTTCCGCTACGAAGCGCCGCGTAATTTTGTTGCGGAAGTCGCGTTCTTTCTCGCCATCGCCGCCATTCTCGCAGCGACATTCATCACCGGCGCGAGCGCGATCATTCATTTCCTTCATCTCCCCGCCGCCTGAGTCGGAGACGACTGAGAACATGCCGACCACTAAAGCAATTCGTTTCGTGTCAATCTCGATTACGGCCTGTGTGCTCCTGGGTTGTCGCCCAGCTGTCGACCGAACCGTGGAAGAAATGATCGACCACGTTTATCCGGTCGAGCCAACCGCGACTCTGAGCGTGAGTAATCGCGATGGCTCCGTTCGAGTTTACGGGGCCGGGAGTGAGACGCGTAGTGTGCAAGTCGAAGCAATCAAAAAAGCCTACAGCCCCGGGCGACTGAAATCGATTTCGGTCCGGGTGTCAGCGCAACCGAATTCGATTTCGATCGAAACAATCTATCCGCCAGATTCAGGCGCAGGAGTTTCAGACCGGTCCGGGACAGTCGATTACGTAATTGTTGTCCCGCAAACAATCAGGATTTCAAAATTAGAACTGGCCAATGGCGAAGTGCAACTTGAGGAGTTGCGCAGCGATGAGGCGCGGGCGCAACTGGGCAATGGCCGATTGTTCGCGCATAATTGTTTCGGCAATCTCGACCTCAGTCTCAAGACCGGCAACCTCGCGATCGTCTACGAGTGGTGGGAAGACATTGAGTTCTCGATTCACGCCACCATCCAAGACGGCAATGCATTCGCTTACATTCCAACCGAAGCGGCATTTCACCTGATCGCGCACACCGCCACCGGTAAAATTTCCAATGATTTTGTGGAAAAGGAGCAGCGACATTCCGAGCCGGTCAACAAGATCGACATGTCTGTCGGCGACGGCGGTAAAACGACCTTTCAGTTCGAGACCCAAGATGGCAACGTCAAGATTGCCGAACATAATCCGTAACCAGAGATGCCTTCGTTCGATATTATTTCTG
This sequence comes from uncultured Chthoniobacterales bacterium, assembly GCA_955652155.1. Taxonomy (GTDB): domain Bacteria; phylum Verrucomicrobiota; class Verrucomicrobiia; order Chthoniobacterales; family UBA10450; genus AV40. The sequence goes on from CATPAT010000157.1 coordinate 5,147, forward strand.
AAGTCGACGGACAGGAAATCGACAACGCGCTCAATCAGGCGCGAAAAGAGCTCACGACCCGGTTCGATCTTAAAGGCGCAAAGACTGAGATTGTTCAAGAAAAAGACAAGATTGTCCTCACGGCCGATGATGCCGCGCATTTGAAGGCGCTCCGCGAGATCGTCGTCGGCAAACTTTCCAAACGCGGCGTCGATCTGCGCAACGTGAAACAGGAAGAGCCGGCGCTTTCTTCAGTTGGCCACGCCCGGCAGGAACTAAAAATTCAACAAGGCTTGGAAGGCGACAAAGCCAAGGAGATTATCCAAGCAATCAAGGCGCAAAACTTCAAAGTGCAGAGCCAGTTGCAAGATCGACAAATTCGCGTCACCGGAAAAAAGAGCGACGAGCTCCAGACCGTGATCCAGTTTGTCCGCGGCCGCGATTTCGGCGTCGCGACGAATTTCAAAAACTTTCGCGACTAAGGCCAACCGCGGATTACGCGGATGCCACGGATCAATTGTCACC
>CATPAT010000158.1 GCA_955652155.1 uncultured Chthoniobacterales bacterium
GGTGTAGAGCCATTGCAAGAAAAGTCCCGGCTGATCCGGATTATTACCGGCGGCTAAGTAAGTTCTGAAGAGGGGGAGCGCTTCGCGGGAGTAATAATAGAGCGCGACCGCGGCCAGTGTGCTCTTCGGTTTCTCTGGTTTCTCTTCGAAATTTGTGATCACGCCATTTTTATCCACGGTCACGGTGCCGTATTTTTTCATCGCTTCGAGGTTCCCGACGTCGTGGACAGCGACGGTGGCTGCCAAATGCTTGGCCGCGTTCACAAAGTCGCGCAGCGGTTGTTGGAAAAGATTGTCGCCGGCAAGGACGAGCAAATCGTCGTTGCTCAAATTCTCCCGCATCAAGACCAGATTGATGTCGCCGATCGCGCCTAATTTATCATCGTCGCTCTTTGATCCGTCGTTGATGATTTTGATCTTCATCTCAGGATGCTGATCCTGGTAGGCATTTGCCCAGTTTTGAAAATCGTTAGCGAACTTGGCATTGGTCACGATGTAAACCGTGCCCAGGCCGGGAACATCCGCGAGATTGTCCAAAAGCCACTCGATGATTGCTTTCCCGCCGACCTCTAACAACGGCTTCGCCTTGTTCAGCGTGAGCGGGTAAAGCCGTGTTGCGTATCCGGCGGCGAGAATGAGCGCGTTCATTCGAATTGCCGGACGATAAGCATCCGGCCTAAGTGCGCCAGCTCCTTCACCGCGTCAATTATTTGGCGGCTCCGCCTAAAACAGCCGAGCGCAAACGCCGCTGGAGGGCCGCGATCCGCTGTGAATCGGTAATTTTAGCGTGGACTGCGCTATCGGTAATATAAAATGTATCGATCGCGGCGCCTTTTTGCGTGCTGATACGCGAGAGAACGATATTCGCTCCTTCCTGTCCAAGCGCGGTCAGCAAATCGTAAAGCAGACCAACGCGGTCGGGTGCCTCAATCTGGACCAGTGTGTAAGTGGGATGGGCCCTGTTATCGATTGCAATTTCCGCTGGAAAATCCAGTTCCTGCAGTCGGTGATGTTGAATCTTGTGCCGCGCCTGCTCGAGCAACGGCGCAAACTCGAAAGCGTCAACCAGCAGCGCGTCGCGCAGCGTCTTTTCCACGAGGTCGCGATCGCCTCCTTCGGTGACTGCGCGTCCTTTCATGTCGCACACCCGAAAGATGGCCAGAATGGAGTGGTCTTCGCGTGGAAAAATGTCTGCGCTCAGGATATTGAGCGGAACAACGGAAAATGATCCGGCGATTTTGGCCAAAAGGTGCTGACGGGGCCAGGTGCAAAGGGACGCGGTGCTGTGACCGAATTGCGGAAACGCTTCCCAACTTGTCGCCGGCGCAAGCGCGCGGTCGTGTTCGGCCGACGCGTTCTCGAAGAAAGATCGAAACAAGCGGAGATGCTTCACGATTTCTGGAACGTCAGATGCGCGGAAGTAATTGTCCGGCATGAACTCGAAATGTGCCTCGATTTCCTCCACAAAGTCGGGCGGCAGCCTAGCCGCCACTGCTGCTTCCAACGACTCCCGCTCAATCTTGGTTTGCTCGAGATAAGATTTTTGGTCTGCGAGATATCGAGAAGTGGCGTGAAAAAGTTCCCAAACGAGCGATTCCTTCCAATCCGACCAACTTTGTCCACTCGTTCCCTGGCCGTCGGCCAGCGTCAGTAACATCAGCGCGTGAAGATTTTTTTGGTTCCGAACAACATTCGCAAACTCGGCAATGGTCGCTGGATCATCGAGATTTCGTTGCTGCGCGGTGTTGGAGAGCGTGACGTGATGATCGACCAGAAGAATGAGCGATTTCCTTTGCTCGGACGAGAGCTGAAGACGTTTGGCTACGCTTTGCGCGAAAAGAGCGCTCGCTTCGGAATGCGGGCGGGCTCCGACGGCTCGGCCGGTGTCATGCAAGAGTAAAGCGAGGTAAAGAACGAAAGGGTCCTCCAAATTTTCGAAGAGATGACGATAAGCGATCAACTTCGAATCGCTTGTTCGAATCAATGCATCGAGCTTGTCGATGCAAAGAAGGGTGTGCTCGTCCGCGGTGTAACGGTGAAAAAATTCATGCTGCACCAGACAGGTCAGCTGGCCAAACTCCGGAATATAACGGCCAAGATAATCGACCCGGTGCATGAGACGGAGCGTGCGGCCGACCTCGCCTTTCTTGGACAAGATTTCTTTGAAAATTTCGCGCGGCGCTTTGGCGTAGCGATAAGTGCGGGTGACTTGTCCGAGCGCGCGGCTGGTGAGATCCTCTAACTCAGGGCTAAAATCGACGTTGTGCTCCTGCGCGAGCTGAAATGCTCGCATCATCTCCAATGGATCCGTCTTGAAAAGATCTCGTCGATCAGAGTGAAGTTGACCATGACGAATGGAGAATGATCCCACTTTCGTTTCGGTGCCGCGCCGCAGCGGTAAAAAAGTAAAAAGCGCGCGGGTGCCGCTGGTCGCGTAACCGCTGGCAAACTGCTCGGTAATGCGTTCGGTCACGCGAAAAATATTTCGAGTGTGTTTGAAATAATCGCGCATCAACGCTTCGCTCGCGCGCTGACCATTCTTCTCCCGATACCGCAGGCGTCGCGCGATCTCCTCCTGCAAATTGAGATGGAGGACGTCCGCCGCGCGCTTAGAGAAGTAATGCAGCTCGGTGCGCAGTCGGAGGAGGAAATCGTAGGCCATTTCGATTCGGCGCTGGTCCGATTCGCTTAGCCAATCCCGGCCGACCAGGTGCGTCGTGGTCAGGGCGCCTTCTTTAAAATAAGACATCCAGAGCAAATTCTGGTAATCGCGTAGGCCGCCGCATCCGTTTTTGAGATTTGGTTCCTGCATGTAAACGCTGTCGCCAAATTTGCGGTGACGCGCCTCCTGATCGCGCATTCGCAGCTCTGCATATTCACGCTCGGAACCGGCCACGGATTTTGCGCGAAATTGATCGCGAAATTCCTGGCCGAGCGCGCGGTCTCCGGCCAGGAACCGCGATTCGAGCATTGCCGTTTTCGTGAGCATGTCGCGATTTGCCTGCGCCAATGCCTCTTTCATCGAACGCGTCGAATGACCGACTTTGAAGCCGATGTCCCAGAGCAAATACAGAATCTGCTCCGCCATCTCTTCCACGTACGGCGAGATTCTGCCCGCGCCGTCTCCGTGCAGCAGCATGACATCGACATCGCTAAACGGATTCAGCTCGCCGCGGCCGTATCCACCCAGTGCGGTCAGCGCCAACGAGGTCTTTGGCTGCCCCACTGCGCTGGCAGCGGCCGTAAAAACGTGGCGCAAAATTACATCGACCAATTCGCCGCGCCGGGCGCAAATTTCGCGGCCGCCACCGCCGGCCTGATGTTTCAGGCGGAGTCGGTACTCTTCCAGCTTGAGAAATTTTTTGTAGTTTGAAAGGACTTCGGTTGGTCGCTGTCTTCCGGTGACCGCGAGCTGGTCTTCAGCATGGGCCAGGACTTTCTCAAGATGTCGCGAGGTCGCCATTGTCGATCTTAGATTGCTCAGTCCCGCCGCTGCTCAATCTAAAATCGAAAATCGAAAATCCAAACGGCGATTAGAGATCGATCGCGTAGCGCTTAAGCTTGTTGTAAAGCGTCGGCCGCTGGATACCGAGCAGTTCGGCCGCTTTCTTCTTGTTTCCGTGACACTGGGCCAACGCCTGCAAGATCGTTACCCGCTCCATGTCGTCGAGACTTTGCACGCCTTGCGGGACGACGCTGCGCTCAATTTGCTGCAATGCCGCCGGTAACTGCAATTCGCCCGGCAATTCCTTCACTCCCACCATATTTTGGCGCGCCAGAACTACGGCGTATTCCATCGTGTTTTGTAATTCGCGCACGTTCCCGGGCCAGGAGTAATCGAGCAACTTTTGGAATGCTTCCGGTGAAATCTCAGGCTCCGATTTGCCAAGCTGCTGCGCGAATTGTTTCACAAAGAACGTCACCAAAGGGGGGATGTCCTGCTTGCGTTCGCGTAACGGCGGAACTTCAATTTGGAAAGTGTTAAGGCGGTAATACAAATCCGAGCGTAAGCGGTTCTCGGCCAGCGCCCGCGCAATTGGCCGATTGGTCGCCGCAATTACGCGAAAACTCGCCTTCAGTGTGCGTGTGCTTCCGAGCGGCCGATATTCGCGCTCCTGCAGCACCCGCAGGAATCGCGTCTGCAAATCAGCCGGCATGTCCGAGATCTCATCCAGAAAGAGTGTGCTTTCATTCGCTTCCGCGATCATTCCCGGAAAATCGTTCATCGCTCCGGTAAACGCGCCTTTGACGTATCCGAACAACTCGCCCTCGATCATCGTTTGCGGAAAGGCCGCGCAATTGAGTTTCACCATCGGCCGTTCCGAGCGACGACTGCGATGATGAATCAAATTCGCGATCACTTCTTTGCCGACGCCGCTTTCGCCGGTGATCAACACATTGGCTTCCGATGGCGCCATCGCATTGATCAGCTCTTCGATTTCCTGCATCGATTTGCTTTTGAATACTGGCGTCAATCGCGTTTCCGCAATTTCCAGGCGTTTTTCGAGTTCTACCGTTTTCTCACGAAGCTGTTGTGTTTCGCGAAGGAGCGATTGCTTCTCCAATGCTTTCTCGACCAGGCTAAGCAATTCTTCCGGCGCGTATGGTTTGCTGATGAAATGAAACGCGCCGCGCTTGATCGATTCGATCGCGTTACTGAGCGTGTCGTGCGCGGTCAAAATGATGACTTGTGTTTCCGGCCGCTCGATTTTGATCTGGTCGAGCATTTGCAATCCTTCGGCGTCCGGCAGTTGCAGATCGAGGAGAACGAGAGACGCCGCTCTATTTTTGAACGCTTTCAATCCAGCCGCGGCCGTGGCGGCGGTTTCGGTCTGAAATCCGTGCCGGCTGAGCAAAGCTTCGAGCGTGAGCAGGATCGGCCGCTCGTCATCGATAATCAGAATGCGCCGACCTTCTTTCATCGCACTCAAGATCTTTCCGCAGAGAAAGATGGCAGTCGCAACGTGGTGATAAGCGTCGATGTTTTTTGATCGTACTCAGCTCGGAAATCGCCACTATGCGCTTCCGCAACCGATCGGGCGTGGTTCAGGCCGAGCCCGTAATGGCCCTGGCTTACGTTCCGCAGCGGTTCCCGTCCCCAATTTTCAGTCGATAATTCGAAACGCGCTTTCGGCTCCTGCAGCTGGAAAACGAAACTGTTATTGGCAATGTACGCTCTCGCCGTGATCGCCTTGACGTTGCGCTCGTGTTGAAAGGCGTTGCCGATAATCTCGAGAAAAGCTTGTTCAACCAGTTGCGGGTCGATTTGTAACGTCGCATCTTTCAACTGCACGTCCCAAGCCACCTTGGCTGCGTTATCCGGAAACTCCTTCGCCAGTTTTTGTTGTAAATCCTCGACGAAATCCGCCGCTGGATACGGAATCAGATTGGGATTGGCCTCGCTCAGCCCAGCAGTCAGCCGCTGCAGACTGGTTCCGATTTGTGAAGTCATCTCGCGCAACCGCTGAATCTCGCCTTTCATTTCCCCTTCTCCGGCCAGCTCGGCCAGATAAGCCGATTGCAATTCGACCGCGTTCAGAGTGTTTCGAATGTCGTGACTCAGTTGCCGGACAAATGTGACCATGTCCGGCCACGACACACTGGGCGACTTGTCTGTCGGCTGTTTGGAAGAACTCATACCTCAGCGCCAGTGCTATTCCTTGAGCGAAAACTTGTCGTCCGACGCCTCTTCACCCTTCGCAATCTGCACACGTAAATCGTTGCTCGCAAGATGTTGCAGCACGTGAAAAACATCCTCCGGGTCGGCGTCGATCGCGCGCGCAATTTCCTCCGCGGTCTTTCCGGCGCCACCCGAAAGCTTTTCCCGGACATCGTGTTGCAACTGGAGCAACCGCGTTGCTGCCTTCTTTCCCGCTTCCACTCCCGGTTGATGATAGGCGTTGATGTTAACCAGCGTGCCGTAGAAACCGACCGCTCGTTCGTAGAGCGCAATCAACGCGCCGATGTTGAACGCGTTCGCTTCCGGAATATTCACCGTGATCGATTCACGTTCCTTTTCATAAAGCGCCGCGCGCGTTCCCCGCAGAAACCCATGCAGATAATCACCGCTGGTAACACCGTCCTCCACTTCGAAAGCCGCACGAACGCGATCTTTCGCCACAACAATGAACGTCAGGAAAAAATTCAGAACGCCGTCGCGCAATTGCTGCACGTAGGCGTGTTGATCGGTCGAACCTTTGTTTCCGTAAACGGCGATGCCTTGATTCACAATTTTGCCGTCAAGATCTTTCTCTTTGCCTAACGACTCCATCACCAGCTGTTGAAGATAGCGGCTGAAGAGCAGCAACCGATCTTTGTAAGGCAAGACCACCATGTCTTTTTCGCCGCGACCCTTGCCGGCGTAGAACCACATCAAGGCGAGCAGCATCGCGGCATTTTGCCGAAAATCGTTGGCCCGCGTCCGCTCGTCCATCGCCGCCGCGCCGGCCAGGAAATTGTCGATCTCGAAACCTTCCAACGCCATCGGCACCAGTCCGACCGCGCTCATGACCGATGTGCGCCCGCCAACCCAATCCCACATCGGGAAACGCGCTAACCAACCGCTTTTCTCCGCATGCTTGTCGAGATCACTTCCAACCCCCGTGATCGCAACGGCATGTTTCGCAAAATCCAGGCCGGCCGCCTTGAAGCGCGCTTCCGCTTCGAGCATTCCGTTGCGCGTTTCTTTTGTTCCGCCGGACTTCGAAATCGCCACGACAATTGTTCGCGCGAGTTCACTGTCGATCTGGTCCAACACGCGATCGAAACCATTCGGATCGGTGTTATCAAAGAAGTAAATGTCCAATGGATCCTTCGCTGTCCCGAGCGCCTCGGCGATGAATTGCGGTCCGAGCGCCGACCCCCCAATCCCGATCGAAAGCACATGTTGAAATTTTTCGCCGCGCGCGTTTTTGATCTTCCCGCTATGGACGTCGGCGGCAAATTTCTTGATCTGCGCGTTTGTCTTTTCGATGTCGGAGCGCAATTCCGGATTTGGTGCCAGCGCGGGTTTACGTAGCCAGTAATGGCCAACCATTCGTTTCTCATCGGGATTGGCGATTCCGCCTGCTTCCAGGTCGCGCATCGCCGAAAACGCTTTCTCGACTTTCGGCCGCATCTGGTCGAAGAAGCCGTCCGGAAATTTCATCCGGCTGATGTCGATCGAGAAACCAAGATCGTCGTAACGGAGAAAATATTGCTGAAACCGCTGCCAAAGCGACGAAGAAGCCATGCTTTTAGCTAAGCGGAAAAAGCACTCGAGGAAAGCCTGAAGATTCCGAACTAGACAGCATTAACGGGATTCCGAGGATCCAATCCAGTTCATTCTGTAAATCCTGTCTTTCTTCGATTTATCTCGGCGGTTTGGCCGGTTTTTCTTCGGTGCTTTCCCGCTTGACCGGTACTTCATCTCTCGGGGCCACTTCGTACTCCGGTTTCGGCGCGCCGAGCAGCCAGTGGTCGAACCAACCAACAATATTTTGCAAACGCTCGACCCGATGCCACGGCTTGCCGGAGCGTGAGAGCTCGTGCGATTCGTCCGGAAATCGCACCATTACCGTCGGGATTTTCCGGAACTTGAGTGCGCGGAACATTTCCTCGCCGCCCGCGCCCGGCGGCGTTCTGTAATCGGCCTCACCCAAAATAAACATCATCGGCGTCTTCACATCCTTGATATAAGTGATTGGCGAGCGCGCTTTGAAATCCTCTTCCTGATCGAACGGCGGCCCTTTGAACCAGGCCGGTTGAAACAAGGTGAAGTCCGCTGTGTACCACCAATGCGCCCAGCTCGCGATGTCGCGCTGTGCTACTGCCGCCGCGAAACGAGTGGTATGTCCGACCACCCAGTTCGTTAGCAACCCGCCGCCGCTGCCGCCAGTGACACCGAGTTTTTTGTCGTCGATGTAACCGCGCTTGATCACTTCATCGATGCCCGCCATCAAATCTTTGAAATCGTCGCCGGGATAATGGTACTGAATCACGTTGCCGAAATCCTGACCGTAGGTTGTGCTCCCGCGCGGATTTGGAAAGAGCACCACGTAACCCTTCGCCGCCATCCATTGGAATTCGTGCTCGAAAATGTAGCCGTAAGCCGCGTGCGGTCCGCCATGAATATTAAGAATAAGCGGATATTTTTTCGCCGGATTAAAATCTGGAGGCTTCTGGATCCACGCCTGAATTGTTTTTCCATCGAAACTCTTGTACGAAATTTCTTCGGGTTCTGTCAGATTGAGTTTGGAGAAAAGTTCCTTGTTGACGTCGGTCAGCTGTCGCGGCTGCGCGTTGGGTGACTGTCGATCCAACACAAACAAATCACCGACCCGCGTCGGGGTGGAGACCGCATAAACGAGCTTCGAGCCGTCACCTGGCGCGCGGAATCGGGAGACTGCCTGATTGCCGTTGACCAGATCGCTGACGGCGCCGGTTGTCGCGTCGAACGACGCCAGAATCGCCTTGCCTTCTTTGCCATAGGTCTCTACCAGACTGCGCCCATCTGGTGTCCAGATCGGAACGCTTCGACCGCCGGCACGCGGCGGCGCATTATCTCCGAACGGCCCATCGCCGATGTCGAAATCGAATTTTTCGGTCAGATTTCGTGGCTTCGCGTTCGGTGTAAGATCGACAATCCACAGGTCCGGCTGCGTGTAGGAGTTCACCGGTTGCGTCACCGAAGCGACGAAGGCGAATTGTTTGCCATCCGGACTGAGCGAAAGATTGCCCACGTCCATGTCGATCGTGTTCAGCTTGGTCGCGTTGCCGCCGTTGAGGCTGATCGAATAAAGCTCGCTCTTCGGCTGTTCGTAATACGGCTCGTCCACGTGCAGCGAAACAAAATAGATCTGGCCGCCATCTTTCGACCAAACAATGTTGCCTTCATCGAAGCGCCCGAATGTCACTTGCTTCGGCTGCACTTTTTCGTCCGCATTCCGCGGCGCCTGGATGGTCCAAATGTGTCCCGGATGTTTTGGGTCGGCGTAGCCTTCGTTGTCTTCGCGATAGACCGCGCGCGTGATCACGCGGACGTCGCTCTCATGTTCTGATTCGGCTTCTGCTTTTTTTGCGGCTTGGTCGGACGCACTCTTGGTCGCTGCCTCTTTCTCACCCGGAGTTTTGGACGACGCGTGCGGAACGCTTGGCGAAGCCTCGCTGGCTGCTTTCTTCAATTCCTCTTCCTTCTTCTTTTTCTTTTCTTGTTTTGCCAGGTCTTCGGCGTTCGTCTCGCTGGTGAACGCGATTGTTTTTGCGTCCGGCGACCATGCCGGATTGCTCGCGCCTTTTGGCAAATCGGTAAAGGTAAACGAATCGCCGCCCGCCATGGGCAAGATCGACAATTGCGGCGGCTCCGGTTTGCCATCTTTCTCGGTCGCCCGAACGAAGAGCAAAAATTTTCCATCCGGCGACCAACGCGGCGTTGAATCATGATCGCCCTTGGTCAACTGGTGCGGTCCTTCACTTCCGCTCATCGGCACGGACCAGATCGAAGTGTTGTAACCTTCCTTCTTCTCATTCACGGTCACGCGGACAAACGCGACCCGCGATCCATCCGGCGAAACTTCCGGATCGCCGATCCAGACAAACTCCCAAAGATCTTTTTCAGTAATATTCCGTTTTTGAGCGAAGGCGGTGGTGCCGGCGGTGAAAACAAAAAGACAAATCACGAAGCACGAATGACGAATGACGAATGAATGCCGAAGCCAGAAGCCCGAAATGCAAGATCGACATCGTTTTGTCATTTGATCATTCCTCATTGTTTCGA
>CATPAT010000159.1 GCA_955652155.1 uncultured Chthoniobacterales bacterium
AGTGACGAGTGACGAGTGGCGGGTTCATGGGACATTGAAGTGTTGAGAAGTTGAGGAGTTGAGCGGACGACACGAGGGCACCAATCAGTGGTCACTGGTCAGTCGACCGCGGCGACCGGAGGACCGGACTTGCATCGGCAGTTGAACACTTCGGTATCAAACGGGTCGAAGGTTCGTATGAAAAGAATACGAATGTTCAGTCTCACTCTCGGAATGGTTTTTGGATTCGTTGCTGCCAGTTTCGCCGCGCAGTCGAGCGAGGCCGAGTTAATGAAGCAGTCTAAGATCAAGAAGGTGGAGGCAGAGCAGGTCGCGCTCGCGAAAGTTCCTCGCGGGATTGTGAAAAGCGCGGAGATCGAGAAAGAAAAGGGTCGCATTGTTTGGTCGTTCGATATCGCGCGGCCCGGCACAAACGACATCACCGAAATCCTGGTCGATGCGAAGACGGGAAAGATCATTTCGACCCAGATTGAATCGCCGCTCGACCAAGCCAAAGAAGCGGCGGCGGACAAAAACCTGAAACGCTGAGAACTGAAAAGCTGAAAGCGAAAATGTTGAGAGGTTGAGAGAGTTTCAAAGTAGGAAGCAGAAAACGCTGGGAGCCTGGAGCTGGGAGCTGGGAGTTGAGAACTCAATACTCACCGTTGACTTTGGACATCGGGCGCACTAGCGCAAAAGAGCGTTATCGGCAATATTGTGTCCCCAGGTGACTGGGCGATTGCTCTTTGTTTGCGTTACGCTGCTCGTGTTGGTGGATGTCGCGCGTGGCGAGGGAACTTATCAGCGCACGAGAAACGGCAGAACGCTCGTCTGGAACGATCGTCCCAAGCCGGGCAATGAAGCGACCTGGTCGGGCGGACGTAATCCTGAAGGATACGCGCGCGGATTTGGCACGCTCATTTGGTACACGAAAGAAACCGGCTCCGCGAAACCGGCGCTCTACGCGCGTTACTGGGGCAACATGATCGGAGGCAAATTTAACGGACCGGTAAATGTTCATTCGAAGAAAAAAAGCATTACGCAATTTTCGACGACGGCGCTCGGGTGACGCATTGGTCGCCTGGGACCGCGCCGTTAGGAGCAAGCGCTAAGTGGCGCGTTGCAATTGCGCGACAACGAATCAATCCGGAGCCCTCCTCCGCCGAACGCTCCGGCGCGGTAGAACCGGAAGCACCGGCAGAAGGTCCCGCTTTCGCTGAAGATGAGCCACGGCGCGGCCGGCCGAGTCGCGCCGACGGTTCAAGTTCAACCTGGAACGAATCGATCCAAGATCTCAGGAGCGAACGCGGGCCGGTAGTCGACATCGATGATTCTCTGCGATTGCTGGTTTGGCCGCCGCGAACTTTGCGGACAAAAACCGACCGCTGACCGCAGACTATTGACTACTGACACCGGCAAATTCATTCGCGGCCGGTGTGCAACATGCTAATTTTTAAGCGTGCTCCGCGCTAAGCTGGTCTCGCGCCGAAATCTTTTTTTATTTCTAGCGCTGATCGCTTTCGTGCCCGCGATTTTCGCGGTCGACGTTCTTACCTGGCACAACGACAGCGCACGGACCGGCCAGAACCTGAGCGAGACAATTCTCACGCCGGCGAACGTTAACTTTAACCAGTTCGGCAAGCTCTTCGTTGTTCCGACCGATGGACAGGTTTACGCGCAACCGCTTTACGTTTTCAATCTCACCATTCCGGGAAAAGGCGTTCACAACGTGGTCTACATCGCAACCGAGCATGACACGGTCTATGCCTGCGATGCGGACAACGGCGTTGTGCTCTGGCAGGTTTCGCTGCTCAAGGCCGGCGAAACTCCTTCGGACAACCGGGGCTGTTCCCAAATCACACCCGAGATCGGCATCACCGCGACACCGGTGATCGATCGAAACGCCGGTTTAAACGGAACAATCTACGTTGCCCCGATGAGCAAAGACAGCTCGGGAAATTATTTCCAGCGTTTGCATGCGCTTGATCTGGTCATGGGTGCGGAGCAATCCGGAAGCCCGGTTGACGTTTCGGCAAGCTATCCGGGAAGCGGAGCCAATAGCAATGGCGGCAACGTTTTCTTTGATCCGAAACAATACAAAGAGCGGCCGGGACTGGTGCTGAATAATGGAATCGTCTACACAACCTGGTCGTCCCATTGCGATTTTGATCCCTACACAGCGTTTATTATTGGTTATAACCAAACCACTCTGGCCCAGGTCCGCGTGATTGATCTTGTTCCCAACGGTAACGAGGGTTCCATCTGGGCGGCCGGTGCCGCGCCCGCGGTGGATGACAGCGGAAATATGTATGCGCTGACCGGCAACGGGACGTTTGAGACCACTCTGGACGCAAATGGATTTCCGAATCACAGCGATTTTGGGAATTGCTTTGTAAAACTCTCCACCGCGAACAACACCCTTCAGGTGGTTGATTATTGGACGATGTTCAACACCATCGCGGAATCGAACGCTGACCAAGATCTTGGCTCAGGTGGCGTCGTGCTTCTTCCGGATATGATCGACAGCGGCGGCATTACCCGGCATCTGGCGGTCGGCGGCGGCAAAGATGGCCACCTCTATATCGTGAACCGGGATAACATGGGAAAATTCAACGCGAATTCGAACGCGAACATCTATCAGGATTTTTCGGGAGCCACTTCGGGCGGTCTGTGGGCTACGCCGGCTTTTCAACGGGACACTTTACGTCGGCGGCACCGGCGACCATTTGAAGGCCTTTGCATTTAGTAACGCGAGATTAGGAACGACGGCTACCTCCAGCAGCAGCGTTACCTTTTCCTATCCGGGAACTACACCGAGCATATCGGCGAATGGAACTCTCAATGGAATCGTTTGGGCGGAACAAGTGGGTACCAGCGGGGCGGCGGTGTTGCGAGCCTACGATGCAACTAATCTGGCAACAGAACTTTACAACAGCACCCAGGCCTCTAGCTCGCGCGATCAATTCGGCGCGAGCAACAAGTTTGTGACTCCAACAATTGCTAACGGTAAAGTATATGTCGGCACTATGAGCGGGGTGGGCGCTTTTGGTCTGCTTAGTACGCCTACGCCTACGCCTACCCCTACACCTACCCCTACCCCTACACCTACTCCTACTCCTACTCCTACGCCAACTGCAACTCCGACACCGACACCGACTCCCACGCCCGCGCCAGTGACCGGCGCGGCAGTGATGCTTAGCCCGCCGCCGGGCTCTACCTTTAGTTCGTCCACCGTTACCTTCACTTGGAGCGCCGGCAGCGCCAGCGCCTATTTCCTTTTCGTAGGTAGCTCGCTACATAGCGCCGATATTTACAACTCCGGCCAGGTGACCGTGCTTTCGAAAACCATAAGCAACATCCCCGTTGATGGGCGCACGATTTACGTGACACTAGGGTCCAAAGTTAACGGGACCTGGACGGTGAACTCCTACACATATTCGGCTTTCAAGTAATGGCCACCGTCACGGCGCTACTGGGTTAGCGGTTCGCCACGGCGAATCCGTCCTTTGGCGGATCAGCGGTCGGCCGGCTTCGTTCAAGCAGAATTAAAACCAACGCGATCACTGGTCGTGGCGCGAAACGTTTTTATGAACACCATAGCTA
>CATPAT010000160.1 GCA_955652155.1 uncultured Chthoniobacterales bacterium
GGCGTCGGCTGTTCGTAACGTTTGAGGCGAAGCAGCTTCGTTATTTCGTTGTCGTTAAACTCGTCCATGGGCGCTAATCAGGTGACCGGATTTTTTCGAAACTCGTCTAGATAATTTTGCAGTTGCCGGTTGGCGTAGAAAAGCCTGGACCGTACTGTGCCTTCTGAAACACGCAAGATTTTACTGATTTCTGCGTGGGGCATCCCCTGAATATGGAACATCGTGACCACTGCTCTGTGTTCATCAGACAATTTCATCATCGCCTCGTTCAACCTTTTTTGGAGCTCGGACAGGTCGGCCTCCCGCACCGGACTGGTGGAGGCGGTCGCCTCGAGGAATTCCTTGTCGTTCTGAATGCTGGCATCGACATCGTCCAGGCTGAGCTGGAAACGGCGGCCACGTTTTTTGAGAAAATTCAGCGTCATGTTCACCGCGATCGAATGGATCCAAGTGTAAAAGGACGACTTCCCCCGGAAGCCGCGGATCGCCTTGTAAGCCTTGGAAAAAATGTCCTGCAACAGGTCGTTCGTGTCCTCATGGTTCGAGGTCATGTTGTAAACCAACCCGTAGAGACGCGGCGTGTATTTCACCACCAGCTGATCGAAGGCGCTCGCGTCGCCTTCCTGCGTGCGCGCCACCAGTTGCTGGTCTTCGTCCTTCCGAGCCTCGTCCATCGGGTTTCTTTTAGACTTAACACCGGCATCCGGCCCGGACGACAACAAATCGGTCAGGCGCCGAGCCGGTGGTAACGCAATCGCGGGATTCATTTCTTACTCAGCGCCCTTCGCAAGCTCAACGCCGATCCCGTATCGACATTAACCAGAGCAAGTTGCCCAGGGCGGCGATAAAAGCGGCGACGTAGGTCAGCGCGGCGGCGTTGAGCACCTTGTTCACGCCGGCCACTTCTTCCCCAGGCTGCACAATGTGCATTTGTTGCAGAATAATTTTCGCCCGCCGCGAAGCGTCGAATTCCACCGGAAGCGTGATCAATTGGAAGATCGCGAGGATGAGGTAGCAATAAATTCCGAGCGTGATCAGGCCCGTGATCCGAAACCAAAGGCCACCGATGATGATGAACGGCAGCATTTGCGACGCGACCATCGTCACCGGCACAATTGCCATCCGTGCTTTGAGCGGCGCGTAAGCTTTCGCGTGTTGAATCGCGTGCCCGGTTTCGTGCGCGGCTATTCCGAGGGCCGCGACCGACGGTGTATCGTAAACGTTGCTCGACAAGTGAAGTTTTTTGTTGGTGGGATCGTAATGATCCCCGAGGAAACCGTCGGTTTGCACAACATCGACGTCGTGGATTTGGGCGGCCTGTAAAATCTCGCGGGCACATTCCGCACCGGTGATGTTTGATGAAGCGCGCACCTTTCCCCATTTGTTGAATGCGCTGGTGACCCGGATCTGCGCCCAAATGCCAAGGATTAACGGGACGCCGATGTAAAGCAGCCAATTGTGACCAAAGCCGATTGGATAGAACATGCCTGTGGTAATCTAGTTGCCTAAATTAGACGCTCAACGACGATGCGCGTTCATTTGGCCTTTGTGGCCGCTGCACCGTGCGAAGCGTTGTAGCTGCCGATGTCCCCATCGGCAGATTTCCGACAGAGTCTGCCGCCAGAGACGGCGGCAGCTACAACATCATCCCAGCGCGCCGCCCCTACCGATTCATTCAGATTTCCAACTGCTTGGGAAATCGCGACAGAATCTTGCAGCCTGTCGTCGTCACCACCACCACGTCTTCGTGCCGCACTCCGCCGAGCCCCGGATAATAAAGTCCCGGTTCAACCGTCAGCACTTGTCGATCTTTCAGCGTCACTTTCTGAAGCCGCGGGTATTCGTGAATCTCCAAACCGAGACCGTGGCCGGTGCCGTGAAAAAATCCGACGTTCTTGCCTTTGCGGACTTCCGTTGGATAGCCGCGCTTCTTGAAAAGCGCTTGGATAGCTTTGTGAATTTTCATTCCGTCGATCCCGGCTCTGATTTCGCGAAGCGCGAGCTCCTGCCCTTCTTTCACCGCTTCCCAAAGTTTGCGCTGCGCATCGTTCGCTTGTCCGCGGACAACAGTCCGCGTCATATCGCCCCAGTAGCCCGTTTTGGTGTCGCGTGGAAAAATATCGAGAATGATCAACGAGTTCGCGTAAAGCGGGCCGAAGCCGCGCTCATGCGGATCGCAGGCCTGATCGCCGCCGGCGACGATTGTGTTCGTCGGCGTGCCGCCGGCGCGCAACATCGCGGAATCGATTTCGGCGCGCAGCATTTCGGAGGTGAGCGTTTTGCCCGACCAGCGCAATTTCCTTCCGGCCGGTTTCGACGCCTTCAAAACTTCCATCGCGCGGGCCAGACCCGTTTCGGTAATGCGCAACGCGCGACCAATTAACTTCAGCTCCGCATCCGTTTTGGCTTCGCGTTCCGGCCAAAAGAGCCCGTTGGTCATGGCAAGATCGACATCGTTCTTTGCCAGTTCCCGGGCATACCCAAGCTGAAAATTCGCCGGAACGAAAGCGCTTTTTACGCCGCGCTTGCTCAGAAAATGCGCGAGCACTTTCTCATAAGGCGGCGCTTGTTTCGCTTTGCCCTGCACTTCGCGCTCGAGTTGATTGAACGAAACAAACTCGTCCACCTTTGCCGTCCGTCGGCCGCGGTCCATTTCGAGATCGCTCAAAACGATTGTGCGCTTTCCGTTTTGCTCGAGAAAAATGAATGGGTCGCCAGCCCAAAACTTGGTCGCGTAAAGCATGTCGGCATCGATGTCGCTTGCCGCGACGATCAGTCGGGTTCCATTCTCAGCGTTCTTCATAGTAGCTTGAATTGTAGGGCAACCGAATCCGTTGCCAAATAAAGATCAGTCTGAATACCGCCAGTCCGGCTCGGACTTAGATTCGCCGGACTTCGAGTTGGCGGCGCAGGATCCAGAATAGCAATCCGAGCATGCCCAATGTCGAGCCAATCAACACGAGCGTGTTGAAGACAAAGACGCTGATTTTGACTCCGAGGTAGCGTTTCTCTGCGCCGAAAAAAACATTCGGCCGGCTTCCGCGGCGATAATCGCTCTGCTCCATTTCCGCGTTCGAAATCAGATCGGAAACCTTCTGGTTCACATAAATCTGTTCCGCCGTGACCGCGCCTTTCGCCTGTTTGAACGCGCCCGAGTCAAAGGATCGCTTTCGATCAAGCACTTGATCGACCTGCGCAAGATAATGATCGAGCTCGTCGGCGGATGTCGCTTCGAGGCCGGACAAAACCGCGAGCACTTCCTTCAACTCGTCGAGTCGCTTCCCTTCGGCGGGATCTTGTCGATGTCTCCCGACAATGGAATCGATCTCGCGTTGAGCGCGCTCCTGCCGAGACGTGAGCGGATTCAACTTCGCCTGGGCCACAATCATTTCCTCGTACGACCAGCGCATCGGAATAAATTGGCACACGAACGGCACCTGTAATTTGCTCTCCATTTTTTTGCTGCGGTCTTTGTTCGGATGTTCGTGGAACCAGCGAGTCAGCGAGTAAACCAGGCTGAGATTGCGGTTCATATCTTCGTACTTGATCAGGGCGCCGCTCATCAGAATCTGCGGAATCAAAACTAACGGCACGATGTTGGCCGCGGTTTTGGCATCGGAAACCAGTGATGAAACGAGTAGACCAAGCGCGAGACTTCCGACCGCGGTCATGAACATCAGCGCGAGATGGGTCCAAAACATTCCCCGCATCTCAAGAACGTAGTTGCCGATCAGGACGAAGAGGACGCACTGGATCAGGGCGAAGACCGACAACGACGACATCTTCGCGAAGATGTAATACGGCAATCGGACATCCAGATTGCGCTCGCGTTGCAGCACCGGCCGGTCGCGAATGATGTCGTCGGCGCTGTTGGTCAGCGACAGAAACATCACTACCAGCAATCCCAGAAACAAATAGGTCGGAACGTGAAAAGCCGATGCGAAATCGTATTTCCCACTTTCCGAATAACGCAGCAGCGTGCCAATCAACAGAGCGAGAACGGGCGCAGCACAGGTTGTGATCCAAATGTTGGCGCGGTTGCGCAGCTTGCTGATGAATGAGCGTCGCAGGAGCGCGCGGAACTGGGTCCACTCGTCGTGCCAGCGAATCGGCAGTCGTTTTTTCCTTTGGGCCGGTGCCGAGGGCAACTGGGGCACCTGTTCGCGACGGAGCGACACCTGTTTGACGTCCTGGATCAGGCGAAACGCTTCATACTTATCGCGCCAGAATTCCGGCGAGTAACGCCGCGCTGCCACCAATTGCCCGCGACTATTCTCCTCATAGATAATGTCACCGCTCAAATCGCGCAGTGGCGTTTCGAGCACATCGAAAATGAATTCCGGTCGCGTCGTCCCGCACGAAGGACAGGCACCGAGGTCCGCCCCGAACTGATGCTGATGCTCGGCCTCGGCAAAATAGCGAAGCATTTCGGTTGGCGTCCCGAAAAAGACGAGCCGGCCGCCTTTATCAAGAAGGATCGCCTTATGAAACAACTGAAACAGTTTGGAGCTCGGCTGGTGAATGGTGACGATGATGATTTTGTTGTGCGCCATCGAGCGAATGATCTCGATCACGTGCTCGGAATCTTTCGACGAAAGTCCTGAAGTCGGCTCGTCGAACAGATAAACGTCCGACATTCCAATCATGTCGAGCCCGATGTTGAGCCGTTTCCGTTCGCCGCCGCTCAACGTTTTCTTGATCGCGGCGCCGACAACGGCATCGCGGCGTTCGCCCAATCCGAGCTCGACCAGTTTGGCTTCCAGTCGCCGCATTCGGTCGCGCCGTGAAAGGTGCGGTGACCGAATCGCGGCCGCAAATTGCAGATTTTCGCCGATGGTCAAATGCTCGTCGAACGCGTCTTCCTGCGGAATGTAGCTGACGTATTTTTTGAGCTCGTCCAGGTTCGGATAGAGCGAACGGCCATTCAAGAAGATCTGGCCGCTAGTCGGTTGAAGTTGTCCGGCGAGCACTCTGAGCAACGTGCTTTTGCCCGAACCGCTCGCGCCCATTACGCAGACCAGCTCGCCCCGTGTCAGCGCGAATGAGATTCCCTCCAGGCCGGTGTCGCTGCTGCCGAAACGATGGGTCACCTCACTCACCTCCAGGGTGCGAATGATGTTTCGCTCTTCCTCGATGATCCGCTCGGAAAAGTTGCAGCGCAGAAATTGCCCCACATCGATCCGGATTGTGTCGCAATCTTTCAGAGGGTACGTCGATCTGACCGCCACATCGCCCACCAGGATCGGACGATCCGCCTCAATCACTTCCAATTGGCCGACGCGCTGGTCGTAATCGCAGAAAATTTTCAGCAACACGTCGCCGCTTGTTCCCGGCGAAAGCAAAATGTCGTCCGGATGCAGCTTGCTCGGGTCGTTCGACACCAGATATTCCGATTTCGACGCTTTGAGTTGAAACCGGCCACCGAACGCGCGAGCTCGCCGGCGCAGATCGCTCAAATCCATCTCGCTGTCGTTGTGGAAGAGAATTTTGTCGTCGAGGCTCGCCTCCACCTGGGCACCGGACTTGAGTTTCACGCCGTTCAGCACCGCATCGACGTCGCGCAACGCTTTCACCCGCACCTTCAATCCGAACGCAATCTCGAGCGCGCTTTCGCGCGTCCGCGCGCGCTCCAGACCGACTTCGTCCGCGTCCTTGTTCACCCGCACAAAAATTTGCGGAACGGAAACGTTTTTCTTGGCGTTGAAATACTGGGCCAGCTCCTGGTAGGTCAGCACATGATCGCCGATCAGGATCCGTTGCCCCGGATAAATTCGGCAGAATCCGCCCCGCACCAACGGCCGGCCGCGCACCGAAACATTTTGGCTGCTGTAATTCTTCAGCAGAATCAGATCGTGATAGCGAAACGCCATCAATCGATCGCTCTCTACCAGATTTTTCATTCGCACGTCCGCTTTGCTGTTACTGGCGAACGAGAGTGATTCCAAAGGCGACGCGCCGCGTTGATAGATCGACGGGTCGGCATCCTCTGAAGCGTTTAATTGATAAACGATATCGATCGCTTGGGCGGCCATGCCCAGCTGCGACATGAACGAATAAAAGGCAACGACCTGTTCCTGTTTCAGTCCGGCTTGCGAAATGAGATCATAAAGTTGGACGCCGAGCATGATCTTGCGCTCGGTCGTCAATTGCGTGCTGAGCTTTTGCGCCATCGCCGCCAGATCTTGCTGCTCGTAAAGCGCCTGTCGGAAAAGTTGACGCAGTTCTGAATAAACGGCTTCCGGATAATCGTATCGCAAAAAACCAAGGCTTGAGTCTATTTCCTCTTCCAGCAGCACGCCGTCGGCTTTCGAGAAACTGGCCAGCACCTGGATCAGCACCGGGAGCAGGTTTGGACCTTCCGAAACGCTGCGCGGTTTGCGTAAGGCGCGCCGCATCAAGCGCCGCCCCTGCCTCCGGACGCGATACGCGAACGGCGTCACCTTTTGGACCGCGCGGTCAAGTTTTTCCGCGACCGTTGAAACGAGCTGAGTCATGCAGGATTTGGAACGAGAATTTTACCGCGATTAAGAAACTAAGCAATGCACTGGCTCGCCTGATCCTTGCTTATCTCGTGACTTGTCACCTGTCACTGGTCACTTTCTAACCCCACTTTTTGCAATGCCAGACGTTCATGGTAGCCTGTCTTTTCGCTAGTAATCGCACTCCTTATGCCACAATCCGATCGTAACTCCCAACGCGAGAATAAGCCCCGCGGCAACGAGCCGAGCTTCAACTGGCGCGGCGTCATCCTGATCGCGGTCGCCTTCGGCTTTTTTGCCCTGGCGATGCTCTTCTGGCGCGGGAATTATCCGCAACTCGAGGACGTTCCCTACAATCGCTTCCTCGAGCTGCTCGAGAACAAGGAAATCGTTAACGACAAAAATGCGCCGCTCACCTTGTTCGTCGAGGAAGGCCAGCCCACCCAGCAGTTGCGCGGCAAATATATCAAGCAGGGCGCCGGCGGCGCGCAGAACATGGAAGTGCCGTTCCGCACCGTCATTTATCTCAATTTCACCAGCAATTTGCAGGACAAGCTCACCGCTGCCGGAATTCAACCTTCCATTCGTTCCGAATCGCATCCTTTCGGCCAGGCGCTCTTGAGCTTCGGGCCTGTTCTGTTCCTGCTCGCGCTGCTCTATTTTCTTTTCCGCCAGCAAATCCGCATGGCCGGCAAGGGCGCGCTCAACTTCGGCAAATCCAAAGCGCGGATGCTCGCGCGTGACAAAAACAAGATCACGTTTAAGGACGTCGCCGGGGTCGAGGAAGCGAAGGACGAAGTCCAGGAGCTGGTCGAGTTTTTGCGCGACCCGAAAAAATTTCAGAAACTCGGCGGCCGCATTCCGAAAGGCGTGTTGATGGTCGGACCTCCGGGCACCGGTAAAACTTTGCTCGCGCGCGCGATCGCGGGCGAAGCCGACGTTCCGTTCTTCTCGATCAGTGGCTCCGATTTCGTCGAGATGTTTGTCGGCGTTGGCGCAAGCCGCGTCCGCGACATGTTCGAGCAAGGCAAGAAATCCGCGCCTTGCATCATTTTCATCGACGAAATCGACGCGGTCGGCCGTCACCGTGGTCACGGTGTCGGCGGCGGACATGATGAGCGCGAGCAAACGCTCAATGCGTTGCTGGTCGAGATGGATGGCTTCGACACCCAGGAAGGCGTGATCATTATCGCCGCGACCAATCGCCCCGACGTTCTCGATCCGGCCTTGCTGCGTCCCGGACGTTTTGATCGCCAGATCACGGTCAATCTGCCCGACGTGAAAGGCCGCGAAGAAATTCTGCGCGTGCACTGCCGGAAAGTGAAGCTGGCCGAAGGCGTCGATCTGCAAGTGGTGGCGCGCGGCACTCCTGGTTACTCCGGCGCGGAAC
>CATPAT010000161.1 GCA_955652155.1 uncultured Chthoniobacterales bacterium
CGTATTGAGTCGCTCCCATCGAACGCGCATCTCGAGGGACTTTTCGCGCTCGGCGATGCGCTGCGCGAGATGTTCGAGCAAATGCGCACGTAAACAATGCCGCCGCTCAAGATTCGGGAGATGCCGCAGGAAGAGCGGCCGCGCGAAAAACTTGCCGCGCACGGGGCGTCAACCCTCACAAATCCCGAGCTGATCGCGATTCTTCTGCGCACCGGCATCGTCGGGACAAACGCGATAGAAGTTGCGCGCGAATTGCTCGAAACATACGGATCGCTAACAGGATTGAGCCGGTGCAACGTTGACGAACTGGCAAAGATTCGCGGGGTTGGCTTCGCCAAAGCAGTGCAACTGGTCGCTGCATTCGGGCTTGGCCAACGGCTGGCGCGGGAAACATTGTCCAAGCAAAAGATCGATTCAGCCGAGCTGGTGAATGAATTGATCGGCCGCGAAATGCGAATGCTGCGAAAGGAATCCTTGCAGGTAATTTTGCTCGATACTCGCTACCATCTCATTCGAGTCGAAAAAGTTTCCAGTGGCAGCATCAATGAAAGTATCGCGCATCCCCGCGATGTGTTTCACCCCGCCGTGGTTTCGTCTGCCTACGCCGTGATCGTGGTGCATAATCATCCCTCCGGCGACGCGTCGCCCAGTCAGGCCGATCACAGCCTGACGCGGCGATTGGCGGAGGCGGCCGAGCTATTGCAGATCAAATTGCTCGACCACATCATCATCGGCGCACCAGCGAACGGAAACGCCGGCTATTTTAGTTTTAAAGAAGCGGGCGTGCTTTGAAAATTCACCCCACGGCGATTGTCGCTCCAGGGGCGCAGATCGGCGCAAATACGGAGATCGGCCCGTTTTCGGTGATCGGCGCGCAAGCGGTGATCGGAGAGCGGACGGTGATTCAATCGCATGTCGTCATAGAAGGAGATGCCGTGATCGGAGCCGGTAATTTTATCGGACACGGTGCAATCATTGGGGCACCGCCGCAGGATCTTTCATTTTCACTGGAACGAAAAACGAAGATCGAGATCGGCAACGAGAATGTGATTCGCGAATATTGCACGATCCATCGTGGCAGTGCCGAAGGCAGCACGACGAAGATCGGCGACAACAATGTTCTCATGGTTGGCGTTCATGTTGGTCACAACTGCGAGATCGGTAACAACGTGATCATTGCCAACAATTGTTTGCTGGCCGGACACGTGCTCGTAGACGATCAGGCATTTCTCGGTGGAGGATCGACATTTCATCAGAACATGCACGTGGGGCGGCTGGTGATGGTTCAGGGGAGTTCCGCATTTGGAAAAGATCTGCCGCCGTTCACGATCGCGGCAGAACGCAATTCCATTTTCGGAGTTAACGTCGTCGGTTTGAAGCGCGCAGGATTCAGCGCGAAGGACCGGGAGGAAATCAAAGATGCGTTCAAGCTGCTTTACGCGAGCGGACTGAACATTTCACAAGCGCTGGAGAAAGCCGCGACAATAAATTTCGGTGCGCCCGCGCGCGAATTTTTCGAATTTGTCGCGCACGCAAAGGAGCGCGGGATTTGCCCGCTAAAGCGCGGCGCCGATCTATAGTCGCTTCGCTGTGCGAAGCGCGGCGTTGACGTGTTTGCAACGCACACGCCACGCGTCTCACAGAGACGCGCCTACAACAGCCCGAGGAGCGCGAGCATGCGGCCGGTGCGCCCTTTCTCGGCGCGGTATGAATAGTAAAGACCGACATGGCAGGCGGTGCAGACACCGCTCTCGTGAATTTCATTCACGCCTTGCGCGCGGCATTGTTCGACGATTTTCGCGGCGAAATCGATTTCGTAATGCGGCGGACGAATGCAGGGACTCAATTGCACAATCAGGTCGGGCGGTCGCGATCCGAAGAGCGCGCTCATTTGCGTGATCGCGTTCGAGACGGCGCCCAGCTCTGTCCCTTTGCGGCCGGAGTGGACGAGACCGATGGCCGGCGTTTTTGGATCGACAATATAAACCGCGCAACAATCGGCGACATGAATGCCGAGCAGAATTTTCCTCTGGTCTGTGACGATTCCGTCGCAACCGGCGAACTGTCTGCCCGATTCAACTGGCCCATCGATAACCGCAATTTTGTTTCCGTGAACTTGTTCTGCGGTAAGCAGCGGCCAACTTTCCACACAAATTTTGCGTCGAATGTTTCGATGCGCAGCTTCGAGTCGTCGCAATGCTTCGGCTTTATCGTGCGAAACATCGATTCCGGCGATCCGCCTGACAAAAGCGTGCCGGCAAACGCCGCTCGATTCAAGCGCTGCAAATTGCTCAATCGCAGATTGCTCTCGCGGCGCGCGATCGGCCGAGATGCGAAGCGAGGCCGGGCTATTTCGATGACTTTTCGCGACGTTTCCCCGTGGCATCGACGCCACTGCCCGTTTGGTAGATTTTCGACCGAGTCGCATGCGGAGCCAGACCGCTGAACGATTCGGTATAAACGCTCTGCGCGCCGGTGACGCGATCGAATTCCGCGAGAGACGAATTATACCCAAAGAACGCCTGCAGACGCGTCGACTCCGCCGTGGCCAACTGGACTTGCGCGTTCAACACATCGAGCTGAGTTCCAGCGCCCGCGTCGAGGCGAGCCTTAGCCAGGCGCACCGCTTCCAAAGCCTGCTCCACATTTTTCTCCTGACTTTGGATTAATTCCTGGTTCTGAAGCAAATTGGAATAGGCCTGCTGCACTTCGAGCTCAATTTGTCGAACATCGTCGTCATACGTGATTTTGGCTTCAGAGAGCAGTGCCCGCTGTTCCTTGACCCGGCCGTAAACTTCACCGCTATCCCAAATCGGCCAGCTGCCGGTCACCTGGGCGATCCAGCCTTTGGAAATATCGTGGAAGCTTGAGTTGAACGGCGAACTGGCCCATTCACCGCCTCCGGTCGTGCTGATAGTCGGCAGGAAGCCGCCCAACGCCACATGGACTTGTTCTATTTGGTTCAGAACATTGGCCCGCGCCTGTTTTAGAAATGGGCGTCTCTGTTTCCCAAGTTCAATCGCATCGGCCAAAGATATATTGCGGGGGTTGTAAGGCATTTCACCGACTACGTCGAGCGGCGGATTTTCGCCACGCAATGGGTCGAAAAAAAGCCCGAGCGTTTTGGCGAGGGTCAATTGCGCGATTCGAAAATTGTTTCGCGCAGTAATCAATTGCGGGATCTGATTGTAGAGCGCTACTTCCGCCTGCAGCACATTAAAGCGCGGGACCGTTCCCGCTTCGAAACGGTTCTGTTGATCCTTCAGTTGACTTTGCAGCAGTTGAACCTGTTCCTCTTGCACGCCGATCAACGCCTTGTCGACGACAACCTGATAGAATTGCGTCTTAACGGTTGCGATGACTTGATCGAGGGTATTACGAAATGCGAAGTAGGCGCTGTCCCGTTGAAAAAAGGTGCCACGAATCGCCGGATAAGTCGTGCCGTTAAAGATCAGCTGCGTTCCCGTAACGCGTATCGCGTACGAGATGTCGCTCTCACCGGGGCTAGTAAAACCGCCGCCGACGCTGCCGCCAGTCCCGCCGGTTGTGGAAAACGAAGTCGCCCCGCGAAGGTTCGGGTCGATCCATTGAAAACTCGCGTTCGGAGTGATGTGCGGCAACGCTTGCGCGCGGATCTCAATGATTACACCTTTGGTGCGCTCAATCTCCTGCTTCGCGCGCAAAATATCGGGGTTTTGCTGAAGCGCGGTTAAAATCGCTCTGTCCAGGGTGAAACGCCGAGCGGCGGTTTGGGACGAAGACTCGGTCCGCGTCTTAGTCGCCGAAGCAGATTCATTGGTGCCGGCCGCCGCGCCCACTACGAGGGCGAGAACTCCTGCGGTTGTTCCGAGGATAAGCAAATATTTTCGCATTAAAGAAATGAGATCGAAAGATTGGATGCCTGAAGGTCAGCGCACGGATTCAACACCCGCGCGCTTTTTATCCTTGTTTGATAACACTGCCGCCGAAGGAACGACAATCTTTCGTTTGGCAGTAATCGTAGATTTTGCTGTAAATGTGCAGCCACGCTTTTTGCTCGTCCGGCGTGAGATGTTCCATGATTTTCATAAGGTTGCCGACCATCTCGTGCCGTATTCGCCGAACCAGCGCCGAACCCTTGGCCGTAATGCAGACCATCACTTTGCGCCGATCCTCTCGCGCAATTGAGCGAACCACATAGCCCAGATTTTCAAGCCGAGCCACTAGGCCGCTGGCCGCCGCCGTCGTGTGCCCCATTTTCTGCGCGATGGCCGACATCGTCAGC
>CATPAT010000162.1 GCA_955652155.1 uncultured Chthoniobacterales bacterium
ACGCCGTCACTAATCGATTGATTGGCCAACTTGTCGGAGCGGCGACCAGCGTTGGCGCGAACTATGTCGAAGCCGACGATGCAGTATCGAAGAAGGAATTTCTCGAGAATATCGGTACCTGTAAAAAGGAAGCGCGCGAAACAAAACACTTTCTGCGAATGATTGTTCGGGCCGTTCCAGACCTAAAGCTCGAAGCTCGCAAGCTCTTGAGAGAAGCGCGAGAACTACATCTGATCTTCTCAAAGATCTGGAGAAGCAAGGGGATGAGTTTCGTCATTCGAGCTTTGTCATTATTTCGTCATTCTGCATTCGTCATTCGTCATTTTTCTCATGGCCACGCCCGTTGATTCTCCCGTCATCGAAGTTACCGATCTTGTCCGGAAATTCGGAGATCGCACGGTGATCAACGACATTTCTTTCAATGTTCGTCGCGGCGAGACACTCGTGATCATGGGCGGAAGCGGTTGCGGGAAAAGCACGTTGCTCCGTCACATTATCGGCTCAATGAAGCCGACCTCCGGTTCGGTAAAAATCTTTGGCCAGGAAATTACGACGATGAACGAACGCGAAATCGCGTCCGTTCGCCGGCGATTCGGAATGTTGTTTCAATCGGGCGCATTGCTCGCTTCTCTCACTGTCGGCGAAAATGTCGCGCTCCCGCTTTTGCAGCACACCGAGAACTCAGCTGATGAGATTGAAGAAATCGTGGAGGAAAAACTTCAAATGGTCGGCCTGAGCGGATTTGAAGATCTCAAACCGGCCGAGATCAGCGGTGGAATGAAAAAACGCGTCGGCCTCGCCCGTGCCCTGGCGCTCGATCCCGAATTACTGTTCAGCGATGAGCCAACTTCCGGCCTCGATCCGATCATGACCGCGGTGGTCGATCAACTCACACTCAAGCTCACCCATGGCGAACACCTGACCGCTGTCGTTGTTACGCACGACATGACCAGCGCCTTTCGGATCGCAACCCGGATGATCATGCTTGGTCACGGCTCGATTGTCGCGCAAGGTACGCCGGACGAAATTCGCAACAGCCTGAATCCCGAAGTGCAACAGTTCATCAACGGCCAGGCCGATGGGCCGATTCCATTAAATCTTTCCCAGGACGAACATGAACACCATCAACACGTGAAGCCGCGACCGTTTATCGGCGCGCGACACCGATTTCATCGCAAGACCGCATGATATGAATGACGAAGCACGAATATCGAATGCCAAAGGAATGACGAAACCCGAAGCTCGAACCAAGTGCGACGCGCTTTCCGTTATTCGAGCTTTGTCATTGTTTCGTCATTCGTCATTCGTCATTTTGCATTCGAGCCTGGACATTCCTCGTTTTATTCAATGAAGAAGAATCTGTCCGATTACTTGGTCGCTTTGTCGGTCATCGCTTGCAGCGTCGTCTTGCTCGCCGCGCTCACGTTTGCGCTTTCCGGTTATCGTTTGAAAAAACCGACGCGCACGTTGCAAATCCAATACGAAGATGTGACCGGCATCAAAATCCATTCGGAAGTTCGCTACGCGGGCGCGCCGGCTGGACGCGTGATTGCGATGCGCCATCTCACTCCGGCCGAGCGCGCTAAATTGAGCAATAAAAAAGACGCCGTCATTATCACCGTGGAACTCGATGACGGGATTCCGCCGCTGCCTGCCGATGTAATTGCGACACTTAGCGCAGACACTTTGCTCGCGCCGAAATTTGTCGCACTCTCCGCTGGCACGCCGGGTGGGAAAGCGCTGGCAAACAACGCGGCGATCGAAGGACATCCCGCTTACGGAATCGAACAAATCACCGCCGCGGCCGGACCGCTTTTCGAAAACGCAAATAAGCTATTGGACAATCTCAACCTGACCGTGACTGATTTACACGGCGAGCTTGGCGACTTCATGCCCAAGCTCGGGCCGCTGGCCGATTCATTAAAAATCGACGTCGATAATTTGCAGAACGTGATCAAAAACCTGGAGAGCGTTTCGAAAGGCGCCGACCACTTCCTCGGCACCGCTGACACATTCATCACCACGACCGACAAGTCGATTCAGGACCAGATGAAAGAGCTGCACGTGATTTTACTAAACCTGAAAGTTGTCACTACCCACGCCAAAGCGTTCATCGATTCGCTCGCCGAAAAACCGAACCGTGTGATTTTCAGCGGCAAAGCGCCCAAGCTCACGCCGGAAGAAGAGATCATCAAAAGCACCAAGCCACTCCCGGCGAAAAAACCGTGACTGTAGCCGCGGTCGTCGACCGCGGACCGGCGTCAACGACGCCGGCTACAGCTTTTTGTAGCGCCGCATCAGTTTAAAAAAGCGCAGCGTGTCGCGGACGGGATGAATGCTACTCACTTCATCCGAATAAACCGTGCTGATCGGCACCGAGTCGATTCGGAAACCTTTCCGGCTGGCGACGATCAGCATTTCGGTTTCGTAGTCGAAACGCGCCGCGCCGCCGAGCAATTCGGGAATCAATTGTCGATGTAACATTCGAAACCCACACTGCGTGTCCGGAATTTCCTGACCGCAGGCTGCGCTGATCCGTTCGCTCATCCAGCGATTAACGATCCGTCGCAGGCGCGGCATTGACGAAACGTCGTTCATCCGATTGCCGACGATGAGTTTCGGTTCGTCCGCCGAAAGCGCAGCCGCAACGAAACGATCGATCTCTTCCGGTCGATGTTGGCCATCCGAGTCGAGGATGATTATGAAATCGGTTTGTCGTTCCAACCAATGACGCAATCCGGTTTTGATCGTCTCGCCTTTGCCGCGATTTTGGGGATGAACGATCACTTTCGCGCCGGCTTCGCGCGCGCGATCTGCCGTCTTATCTCGCGAGCCGTCATCGACAACCAGAACGTCGTCCAGTTTCTGGCGCGTTCGCCGGACGACGTCGCCGATGTGCTTCTCTTCGTTATAAGCGGGAATGACCGCCGCAGTTTTCGACGCCTCCATCCTCAGCGGACTACTGGATGAAAGTCGGCCGCGTGATAGGAGCTGCGTACGAGCGGACCGGACGCGACGTGCTCGAATCCTTTTTTACGCGCGATCTCGCCGTAGAGATCGAATTGTTCTGGCGTGACGAATTCGACTACTGGCAAATGATTTGGCGTTGGACGCAGATACTGACCCATGGTCAGAACCTGGCAGCCGGCCTCGCGCAAATCGTCCATTGTTTGAAAAATCTCCAGCTCGGTTTCGCCGAGGCCGAGCATGATCCCACTTTTCGTGACAATCCCGCGGCCGCGGGACGAAAGTTCTTTCGCGCGTCGGAGCACTTGCAACGACGTTCGATACTTCGCCCGCGAGCGCACCACTGGCGTGAGCCGCTCCACCGTCTCCATGTTGTGGTTGTAAATGTCGGGACCGGCATCGAGCACAGTCTGAATGCACGGATCATCGGCATGAAAATCAGGGACGAGTACTTCGATGATAATGGACGAATCCATTTTTTGGATCGCAGTGATGACGCCGGCGAAATGATGGGCGCCGCCGTCTTTCAAATCATCGCGCGCAACGGCAGTGATCACGACATGCTTTAACTTCATTCGCATCACCGCTTCCGCGACGCGTTGCGGCTCGTCTTCCTCTAAAGCAAACGGTTTCGCCGTTGTCACGGCGCAAAACCCACACGCGCGCGTGCAACGATCGCCCGCGATCATAAACGTCGCCGTGCCCTGACTCCAACATTCCCAGCGATTTGGGCATTGCGCGCTTTCGCAAACGGTGTGCAGCCGCAGGTCCGAAATCAGCGCCTTGGTCGAAAAGAAAACAGGGTTCGACGGCAAACGGACTTTGATCCAGGACGGTTTATGCGCCTGGTGCAGCGCCGGATCGATTTTCGCGCAGGACATCGTCATCGAAACTAGCGCATCGTTGCGTTGTTGAAAAGTTAACGCTTTGCTTTCCTCTCCTACTTTCTAGTTTCTTGCCATGCCCCAAGCCGAACGTGCCCTCGCCGTTCTCCACGAATGGGTAAAATCCGAGAGCCTGCGCAAGCATTGCTACGCCGTTGCGGATTCGATGAAACACTTTGCCCAATTGCGCGGCGAAGATGTCGATCTTTGGGAAGCAGTCGGATTGCTACACGACATGGATTACGAGCGGCATCCGAATTTGGAACGCAGTTCGACCGAAGGTCATCCATTCGTCGGCGTAGCGTGGCTGCGCGACAACGGCTGGAGCGAAGAAGTTTGTCGCGCGATTCTTTCCCACGCCGATTACTCTGGCGTTTCTCCGGAGACGGCATTGGAGAAAACGCTCCGGGCGGTGGACGAACTGAGCAGCTTCGTCGTCGCCGTCGCGCTCGTTCGGCCAACGAAGAGCATTCACGATGTCGATCTTGCCGCAGTTAAAAAGAAGATGAAGGACAAGGCCTTCGCTCGCGCGGTTAATCGCGACGAAATCGTTCACGGCTCGGAACAGCTCGGCATGCCGCTGGACGAAGTGATCAGTAACGTCATTGCCGCGCTCAAAGTGGACGCCGCGCGCCTCGGTCTTGCTGGAGCCGCGAGCTGAGACTCGCTGGCAAGGCTTTCGTTACTTTCCGCACAGTGGAATCAAGTGCCTCACCAGGGCACGGATAATGAACGCCTTGCTCCTTTATTTCGTTCGGATTCCGCGACGTCTTCGGATGAGGCTAAGGTCTACTCACGAACCGTTGGTTCGGTGGCTTGAGAGACCAGTGCGCTGACGAAAAGCACGGCGATGACTGGGGGGAATTTGCGCATGCGAATTCTTATAAATTGCCTCGACCGATTTGCAAGATCGACATCGACGCCAGTCCAATGCCAGTGCGATTCGCACCTCGGATCAGCCGCGGAGCGCTTGGGTGAAGCGAACCAATTCGTCCCCGGCTTGCTCGATCCGAGTGACCATTTTTTTGTCGACGATCTCGTCGCCTTGGAAGGCGTCGCTGGTCGCATAAACGAATCGCGGAATAATCACCGTTCGAAAATCGAGCATGAGACTGTTGGCGAAGGCCATCACCGCCATGTAGCTGCTGTTTCCGCCGGCAGCGCAGAGAAATCCAACCACTTTTTCTTCCCACGAGCTGCCGGTCAGCTCGACCATGTTTTTGGCCGCAGCCGCGACGTCGAAATTGTAAACCGGCGCGGCAATCAAAATGCCGTCCGCAGTTTCAACGGCCTTGTTCAACTTCTGCGCCGCGGGATTGAGATAACATTTGTCCGCATCACACAGCGGAAGATCCATTTCGCCGAGGTCGAGCCAGGTGCAGTCGACTTTTCGTTTTTGTAAATGGGCGAGCGCGACCCGCCCCATTCGGCGGCTATTGCTGTCG
>CATPAT010000163.1 GCA_955652155.1 uncultured Chthoniobacterales bacterium
CCGAGAATAATTGCTCCCGCCGCTCGCAGTCGAGCAATCAACGGCGCATCGGCCGGAACTTTGCTGTTATAAAGCGCCAGCGACCCCGCCGTGGTCTGCATGTTGTCGTTCGTCGCGATGTTGTCCTTCACTAGCAGAGGGATGCCGTGGAGCGGGCCGCGGACGTGACCGGCTTTCCGCTCGTGATCGAGACTGTTGGCAATCGCGATCGCATTCGTATTCGTTTCGATCACCGCGTTCAATGTCGGGCCCAGTTGTTGAATCCGATTCAGATAACCCTGCACCAGATCCTTCGTGCTCAGTTGTCCGGCCGCCATCGCCGCCTGCAGTTGCATGATGCTCATTTCGACGAACGGAAAATTCGTCCCGGCACTTGCGCTCTCTTTGAAGAACGATGCCAATCCGCCGGTTAGCAATGCGGCGCCACCGGCTGCGGTTGTTCCGATGAAACCTCTGCGGCTGATTTGATGATTGTCGATCTTTGATGATTTATCCGACTGGTGCGACGTCATAGGTGATCCTTCCTCTTTATTTAACGCATTAGATACGGAATTTGGGTGTGCGAAAATCCGAGTGCTCCGGTCAGACCAAGAGGCTGAACGAAACTTCGTCCGCAGGAAAATTTTCTGACACAGATCTCTCGTCGGTCAACCTGAATCTCAAATGAGTGTCGGGCTTCGCCGCACAGACAGTGAGAAGGACGATGACACAACGGTGCCAAGAAATTGTCGCCAACTCTTTACCTGAACGTGACTTTCTAAAACCGTTTCTCGCAGGCCTATCAACTTGAAAATGGTTGCGAAAAAACGCCGACGCCTGCCAGCGTTTGACGGAGGCTCAAAGCGAATATAGTAAGGCCCTCCCGGCCGCATTTGTCCGGAGTTGTCATAGGTAAGACGGCTAAAACAAATTTTTGCGCCCGTAGCTCAACTGGATAGAGCGTCTGACTACGGATCAGAAGGTTAGTGGTTCGAATCCTCTCGGGCGCGCTTTGCCTAACTAAATACGGCCGGATTTTCTCAAGATCCGCCCTCGACCGGCGATCCGCCCTCGACCGGAATTTCTTCTTCAGCCGTGACCGTCGGTTCGTTTTCCGACAAGTGTGCCACCGATCCACGCAGCGCATTAATCGCGTCAGCCACGGTGCCGGTGCTGGTTGCGGTATCAAGTTGAGTCCGAACGAGGTCGGCAAAGACGACTATCAGAAGACTGACAAGACCTGTAGCAAGCAATCCAATTACGATCCGCGAAGCTGCTGACAGCCAAACGCTTTTTTGTGCCAAAATCGCTGCGCGATACTTGTCGCGCTCGGCCGAATCAAGGTTGGCTACCTGCTCGAACGTATCATCAAGAGTCCATGATGTGAGCAACATCTGGCGGACTCCGCCGCGAAGCTGCTCTAGCTGGCGAGCAACGCGCTCGGAGAGCAAGACTTTGCCGTGCTGCTCTGCTCGTGAATCCTTCGAGGAGGCTGTCGCCGTATCCGGTTGTGCCGCGGTTGATACGTCGAATTTTTCCGGCAGCAGCTTGGCCAATCGTTCAAGTTGATCTGCAGCCTCGCCGAGTATCACCCGATTGTCGGCGTTCTCGGCCCTAATCGCGAGCATTTTCAGAAATTCCTTTCGCTCCTTCAGATTTGCGCTCCGTTCATTCGCGTCGGAACTGCCGAGCTGGGATGAAAACAAAGATTCTTCCCGAGACGTCGGCGACGGCGTCGGCGTCGCGTTGGAGATGAGATTTTGAGCGGTTGCGGATGTTGGCGACGGCGACGACTGCAACACGGCTGCGTAGGCATGAAGTTTCTCCTCGATGCTCTTAACCAAAGTCTCAAACCGACTCACAATTGACTCTTTCAACTGTTGGCGCTCATGGTCGACTCTGGAGAGCTCGGCGCTAATTCGGGCAAAATCGTCGTCTGAGTCAATCACCATTGGAAAACGTGGCGCCCGAAAATTCGGTGTCTTTGATTGATTGCCGACATTAAACGAGTCGATAATCTGTTCGGTAGCCAAAAAGGCAGCTTTGAACCTATCGAGTGCCTGTTGGAGATGGGGCGAAGGCTGATAGGCGACCGCGCCGGCCGCAATCCTGGCTTGGTAATATCGCAGTACGCAAAATCCGACCCCGATCAGTATCACAAGCAGAGCAAGTCCTTTTGCCGCTCTGACAAAAAGGTAGGCGAAGAAATATTGTTTCTTCACAACCCGAGACCGTTCCTCTGGAGTTGACGGATCTTTTCGGCGGTAGCCGGATTCGGGAATGTCCGATAAGCTTCCTGATATTCGCGGATGGCGTCCCCCGTTCTGCCTGCCGAAGCAAATGCTCCTGCTCGCTCCAAGTGGATCTCAGCCTCCTTTTCTAATCGGCTGCACAACGACCGCATTGAAGTCAGATAACGCCACAGCGATCTCTGAGTATCGACTATTGGTTCGGGATTATCTTTCAGAAAATCGGTTAGTCCCGAGTTCGCCGCAGAAGCGTCGTTGCCGGCAATGTTGCGTGTGCCC
>CATPAT010000164.1 GCA_955652155.1 uncultured Chthoniobacterales bacterium
GCGTACCAACGATCACGGCAAACACCGCTGCAACGATCGATCCCCACAAAACGGCAAGCAGACCCGCGCGGCCGTGTTCGACCTCAGAAGCGTGCTCGGAGCCACCGCTGCTGCCGACCTTCAGCACTTCAGCGCAAGCCACTCCTTCCGGATACGGCAAATCGGATTGCGTTACCAACGCGCGACGCAGCGGAATGGAATACATCACACCTAGAATTCCCCCGAGTGCGCAAATCCAGAACGAGGTCCAGAAGGGAAATTCAGTCCAATACCCGATCATGATCAAACCCGGCAGCACGAAAATAATCGACGACAACGTGCCCGCGGCAGAGGCGACCGTCTGCACGATATTGTTTTCCTGAATTGTTGCATCCCGGAAGGCGCGCAGTATCGCCATCGAAATCACCGCTGCCGGAATCGATGTGGAAAAAGTGAGACCGGCCTTGAGCCCAAAGTACACATTGGCCGCGGTGAACACCAAGGTGATAACGATGCCTATGATAAGGCCGCGGAAAGTAAGTTCTTTACGCATGTTCGCTAGGATGTAGACCGATCGACGCGAGCGGAGAATAGGGTGGAACCGCCGAATGGGTCAAGACGGCGTAGTCTTTGACCTCGCGCGACGGCCCTGAGCTCTTAATAAGTCTCCACTGGTGAGCGTTTGCCGTCTTCCACACTGCGTTGTTTGGCACGCTCCTCGCCGAGCGTGGCGACGCGCAGCTCCCAGATCTCGTTGTCGATCTTGCGAAACGCAGCTTCGGAAAACTCGTGCGGCGGTTGCATCTGTTTCTTGAACGCTGCGACGCTTGAAAGCGCGCGGTCGATTTGTTCACGCGGCAACGTGCCAAGGATCCGCTGCACGTTTTCGATTTCGGGGATACGATGGCAAATCATGACCAGATCGTTTCCAGCACCGATCGCGAGACGAATTGTTTGTTGGAGGCTGTAACCGTTCAAGATCGCACCCATGTCGAGGTCGTCGGTCATAATCAATCCGTCGAAGCCAAACTCACTTCGAAGAAGATCGGTAATGACCGGTCGCGATAAGCTCGCCGGAGTCTTCTGCAGTTTGAGCGACGGATACCAGCCGTGACAAATCATCATGCTGTCGACTCTGTCGATTAACTTCTGAAACACCGCCAGCTCGTTCGCATCCAATTCTTCGCGTGTCCGATCGATCTTCGGCAGTTCGTAATGCGCGTCCGATTTCGCGGCCGAGTATCCGGGAAAATGTTTGCCGCAGCTCGCGATCCCCTGCTTTCGCATCGCATCGTTGAAGGCTCCCGCATTACGCACGACCTGCTCAACTGTTTTGCCGTAACAGCGGCCGCGCAACGAATTGTCGGCGTTGTCGTCGAAAGAAATGTCGAGCACCGGACAGAGATCCAGATTGAATCCGAACACGCGCAACAAACGTCCGGTGACATCTCCATGCCGCCGGATAAGATCGACATCGTCTTTGTCGCGCAACTGCTGGGCGTTGGGCGGTTCGTTTCCGATCAAGCGCAATCGCGATACGCGTCCGCCTTCCTGATCGACGGTGATGATCGGTTCCGTTGAACTCAAATCGCGCAAATCGTCGATTAGTTTGCGCAATTGCGTCGCGCTTTCGATGTTGCGCCCGAAAAGAATGAAACCGCCCGGCTGCACCCGCCGGAACAACTCCGCGCTGGCGGCATCGAGTTCTTTGCCAGGAACGCCGCAGAGTATCAGTTGACCGAGCGAACTGTCGTTCATAACTTCGCAACTTAGATGTCGATGCTGACGGTGCGAACGAAAAAGCGGTTGGAATGAGAAAAATCGGCATCTACGGCGGAACGTTCGATCCGATTCATCACGGCCATTTGATTCTTGCCCGCCAAGCGTGCGAAGAACTTGGGCTCGACCAATTGATCTTTGTTCCAGCCGCGCTATCGCCGTTCAAGAAAGCGGCGTACGCGAGCGGCGAAGCGCGATGGTCGATGTTGCAAGCGGCCATTGAAGGCCAGGACGGATTTTCGGCTGACGACTGTGAATTAAAACGGCCGCCGCCTTCCTATAGCATCGACACCGTGCTGCAAATTCGTGAGCGCAAGCCCAAGACTGAATTATTTTGGCTGATCGGTGCGGACAACGTGAGCGGATTAGATAAATGGCATCGTTCGGCCGAACTGAAGAAGCTCGTGCAATTCGTGGTGCTCGACCGCTCTCTCCGCGCGTTGAAGCAACCTTTTCCCGTCATTCAACGCAACATCGACATATCGGCGACTGAAATCCGAAACCGAGTTGCATCCGGCCGCCCCATCCGCTATCTCGTTCCTCGGGCCGTGGAAGAAATTGTTCGCCGCGAAAATCTTTACCGGGAATCAGCGACATAACCGCAAAACAGTTAGCCACGACTTGCGCCGAGCTTGCCTTGAACAAGAAGGCCGAAGAGATTGTCGTGCTCGATCTGGCCGGCATCTCCAGCTTCACCGATTTCTTCGTCATTTGCTCGGCAACGTCGGAGCCCCAACTCAAGGCCATTGCCAACGAGATTGAGACTCGATTACGAGACGATCATAATCTGCGCGCCGCCGCGATTGACGGCTTCCCGGCGAGTCAATGGATCGTCCTCGATTATCTCGAAGTCGTCATCCACATCTTCCATCGCGACAAGCGCGCGTTTTACAGTCTGGAAGATTTATGGGGCGACGCGCCACGGGTCGCATGGGAAGCGGCCGCGGCCAGCGCCAGCTGAGTCAGCGATCCGCCAATTATTTCGCTGATGGCGAAGGCGTTGCGCTCGCATCACCAGCTTGCGGCGATTTCACGTCCATCAGCTCCACTTCGAAAATCAGGGGCGAATTCGGTGGAATTCCCGGTCGACCTTGCTCGCCGTAGGCGAGATTCGCCGGGATGAAAAGTTGGAGCTTGGAGCCGACCTTCATCAACTGGAGGGCCTCGGTCCAGCCTTTGATGACACCGCTAACTGGAAACGTTGCCGGTTGACCGCGCTTATAAGAACTGTCGAATTCAGTTCCATCCGTCAACGTGCCGCGGTAATTGACCGTGACGGTGTCGCTACTTTTCGGCTGCGCGCCACTGCCTTCTTTCAATACTTTGTACTGCAAACCGCTCCCAGTCGTTTTGACGCCTTCCTTTGTTTTGTTTGCGGCGAGAAATTTTTCCGCCTCAGCCGCGTTCTTTTGAGCGGTCTCTGTTAGTTTTTGTTGCATATCTTTTTCGAATGCCGTCATTGTATCCCTGACTTCCTGCTCACTCATGAGCGGTTTTCTGCCGGACAGAGCGTCTTTGAATCCGGCCGTGAACGCGTCCTGGTTCACATCGACGTTCTGCCGTTTGAAATTAAAACCAACATTGAGGCCGATGGCATAGCTGGCCTTGTCTTTTAAATCTTTCAGTTCGGGCGGTTTTTCTTCCGCCAACACGCTGACTGCGAAGGACAAAGCAACGGCGCTAAGTAGAATAGATTTCATAAATTGAGATTGCGAATGTGATTGCGCTTTAATCTGGAACAGCGCAGAAAGTTGCAACGCTAGTGGAGAAACCGCGCTCGTCAACCCAGCATCGCACCGGCCGCATCTGTGCGATTTGCCTGCTCTTTATTGCATCCGCCGGGACGGATTGGGCGGAACCGGTTCGTATCTCCGATGCCGACGCGCGTCGAATCGGGAAAAAGATTTGGCAGAACGAAAGTAACGGCAGTGTGGCCGGCCTTACCGCCTGGAACGCCGGGGAAAATTTCGCTTCCCTTGGAATTGGTCATTTCATTTGGTATCCCCAAGGCGTGCACGGTCCGTTCGATGAAAGCTTCCCAAAACTCCTCGCGTTCACGCGCGAACGGGACGTCGCCATTCCTGCGTGGCTCAACCAATCCTCCGCCTGTCCCTGGAACTCGCGCGCCGAATTTTCCGGCGCGCAGAATTCCGAGCAAATGCGCGAACTTCGGCAATTTTTATCGCGAACAATCGATCTTCAGGCGCAATTCATGGTTGCGCGTTTGCAACAATCACTCGGCAAGATGCTCGACGAAGCCGCACCGGCGGATCGCGCCAATGTAGAGCGCCAGTTTGCGCGCGTGGCGAGCACCCCGCACGGCTGTTATGCCTTGGTCGATTACGTGAACTTCAAAGGCGAAGGCGTTTTGCACACCGAACGTTATCGCGGCGAAGGCTGGGGATTACTGCAAGTGCTCAAACAAATGCACGGCAGCGAAAATGGTCCGAGCGCCGCACGCGAATTTTCGAGTTCCGCGGCTGCAATGTTGCGTCGCCGCGTCCAGAATTCGCCGCCGGAACGACACGAGGCCAGTTGGTTGCCAGGCTGGCTCAATCGCGTTCACAGCTATAGCGAAAATTCATGAAACGAGTTTGCCTGACAACAATCATCGTCGTGGCAGCGGTCGCGCTCGCCGGATTGGCCAGAGCGCAATTGTTCGGGCCGAAAATGAAGAAACCGGGCGAGCTGATTCAAAAGCAAGTGCCGATGAAGGTGAACCAAGACCTGCTTAAGCAAGCGACGGCGGAGAATACCCACATCGTGGTTTCCATTCCCAAACAGCGCGCCTATCTCATGATTGGTGAGGAAATCGTCGCGGACGGACCGGTTTCATCCGGCAAACGCGGACACGAAACGCCGCGCGGACACTTTACTGTCATGGAGAAGGATCCGAATCATCATTCCAGTCTCTACGGCGACTTCGTAGATCGTTCGGGTCGAGTGGTGCGT
This sequence comes from uncultured Chthoniobacterales bacterium, assembly GCA_955652155.1. GTDB lineage: Bacteria > Verrucomicrobiota > Verrucomicrobiia > Chthoniobacterales > UBA10450 > AV40. Next base: position 4,711 of record CATPAT010000164.1, read on the forward strand.
GCCGGTGTCAGCGCCCACATTGATTCTGCACCGAGCGGTACGCATTTTGCCGGCGCGACAATGAAATGGTTTCTCCGTCTCACGGGCGAGGGAGTCGGGATGCACATCGGAATCTTGCCAGGATATCCCGCGTCGCACGGTTGCATTCGCGAATCGGTTGACGGCGCGAAATTGTTTTACGATCACGCCAAAGTCGGAACCCCCGTCGACGTCGGCGATTTTTAATCGGCCGACTGCTCATTCTCATCGACCCTGACCTTGATCACGTGATCAATTTGCGCCGCAGCATCTCGAATGCAGCCTGGGCAGTCAGTTGCTTGAACGTCTCGCGGTCGCTCGGGAAAAATAATTTCTTAACTTTATTCTCCGCTTCAGACGCGAGTGCTACGTAGACCGTGCCGACCGGTTTCTCCTCCGAACCGCCGCTAGGCCCGGCAATTCCGGTCGTCGCCAGCGCATATGTCGATCCTGCGCGCTTCCGCGCGCCCTCAGCCATTGCTCGTGCGACTTGTTCGCTAACAGCGCCTTGTTCCTTTATTAATTTCGGATCGACTCCGAGCATATCGATCTTGGCCTCGTTTGCGTAACAAATATATCCTGCAAGTAAGACTGCGGAGGCACCGGCCACGTTCGTAATCCGGTTCGCAAGTAGTCCGCCAGTGCAGGACTCGGCAATTGCCAGCGTTTGTTTTTTCTTTGTCAGCAATTTGACCAGCACGTCCTCGAGCGCTTCATCCCCGGCAGTGAAAATCGCGTCGGCGAGCTCTGTGCGAATGATTTGATCGGCCTGATCAAGCGCGGCGCGCTCGCCGATGACCCGCACATCCGCTTCGCCCGGTCGCGCACAGTAACCGAGCTCGACTCCCGGAATCGCGAGAATCTTGGTGCCAATGGCTTCTTCGATCAACGATTCGCCCATGGACGCGATCTTATAAAACCGGCGCTCAAATCGCGGCGGACCTTTGACGATCGAACGCAGGATCGACATCACCGAGTCACGAAACATTGGCTGCAGCTCGCGCGGCGGACCCGGCAGAAGGAAGATGTTCGGCGAACGAATCTTCGGGTTGATGTCCGCCTTTAAATACAATCCCGGCGCGCTTCCGTTTTCGTTTGGGAGAATTTGTGCGCCGGCCGGGACTTGAGCCTGCCGGGCAATGCTCGAAACCCATTTGATTCCGCGCGCTTTAAGCCGCTTCTTCAGCGATTCGATCAACTCGGCGTTCTCGCGCAACTCCAATCCGAGCAACTCAGCAGCGACGTCGCGAGTAATATCGTCGCTCGTTGGACCGAGGCCGCCCGTCACAAAAATGATTTCCGCCCGCGAAAATAATTCCTGAAGCGTTTCGCCGATTGCCGGCCCGTCTCCAACGGTTCTTCGTTCCTCAACCCGCAATCCAACTGAAAAAATTTCGCGCGCAATGAAAGCCAGATGTGTGTCGTGCACATCGCCCGCAAGAAGCTCGGTGCCGGTGTTAAGAAGGATCGTCCTCATCGAGTTGCAGAAACTCAACGCGAACACAGCAAACGTCCAACCCGCCTTTGCCCGGGACGGGCTCCGCCGTGGCGAGCGCTTAACGCCGAACGCCCAATGCCGAACTCAGACAGATTCTGAATTCAACATTGGGCGTTGGATGTTCGGCGTTCGACGTTTTCTTGTTGAATCAGGCGGCGTCTTTGTCCTGCTTCTTGCGAATCAGCGGAAGCTTTTTGCCCTCGACCACCGCGCGATTGATCGTGACTTCGGCAATATCTTCCCGACTCGGCACGTCGTACATGATGTCGAGCATGATCCGCTCGAGCATCGAGCGGAGGGCGCGGGCACCAGTGCCTTTCGTGACCGATTGCGCGGCGAGAGCGCGCAACGCGTCCTTCGTCACCGTTAATCTCACGCCTTCCATCGAGAAGAGCTTGGTGTATTGCTTGATCATCGCGTTCTTCGTCTCAGTCAGGATCGCGACCATCTCTTCTTCCGTCAGCGCGTCGAGCGAACTGACCACCGGTAAGCGCCCGATAAATTCCGGAATCATTCCGAAGGCAAGCAGATCTTCCGGTTCAACGTGCCGAATCGCTTCTTTGCGCGCGGCCTCCTCCGCCTCGATTGTCGGACCGCCAAAGCCCATCGTTTTTTGGCCGATCCGTTTCTGAACGATTTTGTCCAGACCGATGAACGCGCCGCCGCAGATGAACAAAATTTTCTCGGTGTTTACCTGGATGTATTCCTGATGCGGATGCTTGCGTCCACCCTGCGGTGGCACATTGCACGTGCTGCCTTCGAGAATCTTCAGCAATGCCCGCTGCACACCTTCAC
>CATPAT010000165.1 GCA_955652155.1 uncultured Chthoniobacterales bacterium
AAATTTACCAGCGCCCGCCTCAGCCAGCGTCACTGTCCTGGCCACTCGAGCGCGCGATTTTCGCACGAAGGTGGGAGACGAAGTAGCGGCTTACGAATTCCTTGCCGAAATCGAAGCAGTCGAAATGCTTGTTCTGGTCGATGAAACCACGCGCGACATAGCCGCCAAAGACGTGCCGGCCGCTCGTAGGAAATTATCGGCCTTTCTCAAGCGCTATCATGAACCGGCTGCTGATAGTCAGAAACGATTATCGCGCTATCTGAATTCAATGCTGTCGTTGTGCAATCGTTCAAAGGACGAGGCCGAGACCCATTTGGAGCGAGCCAAATCGCTCGACTCGGCCGGGAAAAAAAGCGACGCACTCCGCGAATATCAGGAGATTTATCGGATATACCCAAATCCAATTACTGCGGATAAGATCCGGCAACTCGAAGGTGAACGGCGTTAGCATCGACTCAGAATCGAAATTAAGATAAGACCGATTTTCGAGAATCATTGAAAGAAGCGAGAGCGTGAACGTCCGATGTATGAACAGCGAAATCATCCGCTGCTAAGTCGCGCGAAATTCGCCCGGCGCGTCGCTCGCCGTTTGCTGGTCGCGCTTTTTCTGGTGGGCATCGCTTTAGCCATTGGTGTGCTTGGATACCGCTTCATCGGAGGTTTGGGCTGGATCGATTCGCTTCTCAACGCTTCGATGATCTTGGGCGGCATGGGGCCGGTCGATCCGCTCCATTCGGATGCGGCCAAAATCTTCGCCTCCTGCTACGCTTTATTTTCCGGGCTGGCTTTTGTCGGGATCGCAGGACTGATGATTGGGCCGTTTGCCCACCGGCTCCTGCACCGTTTTCACATTGAAGGAAAATGAGAGAATAGCGCAACCGTTGAGGGGTTTGGATGTTGAATGGTTAAGATGGAAAATTTTGCTGGCGTTTGTAGGTGTTCGGCTCTCAATTCTGCCATGTTTAAGCGCGCTCTTGGGGTTGCCGCCTTTATCGCGCTTTGCTTTCCGCTGGCGGCGCAGCAGCCCTTCGACTCGAATTCTACATTCGTGTTCTATCGGCCCGACATCTTCACCAGCGTCGATAGCTCGGCTTTGGTTCGCGAACTGCCGATGACGGAATTGTTGGACGGACGTTTGCCCGGCTCGACCGCGCTCGGCCGAATGGGAACGGCGCCGGTCGCGAATTTTTCGATGGCATTGGCTAGCGCTCAGCCGCGGAAAAAAGGAAACTCAGGCTCGGGGCCAGTGAAAGATCCAAAAGATGGAAAAGATTATTCGTCGCCTGAGGCGCTGGCCGCAGAAAGAGCGTCGCTGGTTTGGACCGGGGGCGAGATCGGTTTCTATTACGGGCACTCCAGCGGTAAATTCGGCGGCGACGAGATTGGTAGCTACATCACCGGCGGCGTCGGCGACGAGCACATGCAAATCAACGTCGGCGCATCGTATCAGGAATTTAACGGTCGGATTCCCCGTTGGCGTCCTTGAAGCCGGAACGAATTAGCGTCTCCGACAATCCCGTACGATCTTCCCTTGAGCCTCTCGCGCGAAGTCGCGAAAAGTGGATTGTGTGTCCGGTCTGCGGCGCGGTCGTCGTCCAGGAAAAATGCAAACTGATCTGTCGTAGCGAAAAGTGTCGCGGCCGGATAATTTTCAATTGTTCGGAGTTTTGATCTGCGACCAACGTCTTCCGGGGAATCGAGGCGGCGGTTCGTGGAATTTTTCGATTTCCGAAAGGTCGATATCTAGCCGAGCGTGCGAGCTACCTATCGGGTAGCTCTCGCTCGACTAGGTTGCGAAGCCGCTTGTTGCGTAAAATCAGATAGGGACCGTAGGCCCTCCACAAATCAAATTTTGCCCGCACGATTTTGTTCGGCTCGTTCGGACCAAATTCCCTTGAGCGATTTGGCTCGACGAGGAAATCCCACGCGCGATTAAGGAACAGCCAATCTGCGCCTGCCACATCACGCGCCAGGCGAGAGCCAGGTGCGTTGGCTGAACCCGGATTCATTTGCAGAAAATACGTGGCTGGATGGAGCTGCGGCAACATATGATAAATCCAGGTGTCGCAATAGACGGTGTGTCGCAGATCAGCCGGACCGACAAAGAGAAGCTGACCGTCAACTGAAGCTCTTTGTAACTCAGAGAGTGCCTGGTCCGCAGCCTGCGGCAGGCTCGTTTTCGCCAGCGGGAACGAGCGCCCGTTCTGTTTAATAAAAACTCCCTTGTCGTATGGTCCCAATCTGAGAACTGCGATCGTACCAAGCGCAACGATACCGGTGGCGATTATCTTGAGCCGGCGTGGTAGCGGTTTTGCCACCAGCGAAAAAAGAACCGAAATCGATAGCGGCAAGATCGCAAAAGAGACGAGAGCGGCATTAAACACATGTCCACTGTCGAAGCGCGACAGCGGGTAATGAATAAGTCCAAGGGCGAAAAGCGCTGCGCCCAGGAGCAACCGACCGTCTTCGGGCACAGATCCGCGCAGCGCGAAAAAACCGGCGGCTACGTTGACGCCGCTCGCCAGGACATAGAGACAGAATACTAAAACTACGTCGGCTGTCGCCGCCGATATCGGCAGATTTCCTCGTGGGCCTATTCGAAACACCGGAAGCACAAATAAATTGTCCACCAGCTGCGTCGGTCCGACGAGGACGCCGAACCAAAGTAACGGAAGCAAGGCAACTGACGCGCCTACGAGAAATTTGGTTTTCGGTACTCGCTGCATCGAAAGGAAAACGGGGAGAGCCGAAACGGCCAGGGCGAGGCCAAAGTCGCAACGACAAAGCAGCGCAAGACCTCCGAAAAAGCCTCCTGCGAAACAGCGCCAGCCCGACCTCACATTTGCCATCATCCACCATGCGCAAAGCGCGAAGGCCATACCGGCAAACAATGTGTTCGCCCACACGTCACTGTGGCCGAGTATCACAATAGCCGCGAGAGCGCATGCAGAGGCGACAAATGTTCCCCAACGTTGCGTCACTCCAAAGATTGCCATCAGAATCAGGAGCCGATAAATCAACCCAACCGCGCGCTCGACAAAAACGTTCGTTCCAAAGACAGAGTAAGCTGTCGATAAGATCAGAATGTTGCCCGGACCGTAATTACTTTCGAAATCTCGATACGGCAGACGGCCTTTCAAAAACATTTCGGGATAAACGAGAGCAATACCCTCGTCCTCAGGCTGACCAGGTGATTGAAACGCAGGCCACAGAGCGGCAATCAGCATTCCGGCCAGCAGGACGAAAACAATTAGTTTTAAGCGCGCTCTTTTTAATGCATCAGCCCAACCAGTCATGACAGCTCCGACCGGAATAGAATATCAGAAATCCTTCCGGTTTTGGCTGGAATTCAATCGGTTGTTTGTGGAATTTTTTCGGCTCGCGGTAGGATTGCACTTTACTGCAAGATCGACATCTGAGATGAGAGCAACTGTTCGGCTGTTATTGTGTCTTTCATCGATTCTGCCGTTGGTGATACACGAGCTGAGTCTGGTGTGCGCGCCGCCGCAATGGTTTGCGGCCTTACCACCAATAGCCGGATTTGTTTTGAATAAGAACGAAACTCCATTCACCCCGCTTTACTGGGA
>CATPAT010000166.1 GCA_955652155.1 uncultured Chthoniobacterales bacterium
TCTGGCTGCTCTCCATCACCGTCATCGCGTTGGGCGGAATGTTCACGACCACGAATATCTCCTACGCCATCGGTCCAAGTGCTGCCTGGATGCCGAACAGCAAATTGTGCGTGTCGCTAATTAGCTCGGCGCTGGTCGCCGGTCTCGGCTGGACCTGTATTCGTGGCTTGTCGTTAGGCAAATGGCTGCACAATGTTGGCGCGTTCGCCATGCTTCTGGTTTACGGCGCGCTGATTTGCCTGCCCTTGCTCGGTCTCGTTCGTGGCGAATTGAAAAGCTATCAACCGCTCCAGCTCGCGCTGCCCACCATGTCGATCTTCTATTGCTTTAATATTTTCAGCAAACTCTCTGTCGGCGCATTGAGTGGATTTGAATACGTCGCCATTCTCGCCGGGGAAACGCGCGCTCCGGCGCGAGACATCGGTCGCTCGGTCATTATCGCTTCGCCGGTCATCGCATTAATGTTTATTCTCGGCACCAGCTCGGTCTTGGCGTTTATCGGGAACAATCCGATCGATCTCATCGGTCCGGTGCCGCAAACATTGCGATTGGGCCTGCGTTCGTTTCCCATCGCCGGCGCCATTGCTTCGGTCGGCATTTTGTTGATGGCGACGCGAACAATTTCATCGACCAGCGTTCACGTGACCGGGAGCTCACGATTGCCAATGGTCGCAGGTTGGGACCAACTTTTGCCGAACTGGTTCTCGCGTTTGCATCCGCGCTACAAAACGCCAGTGAACTCGATCATTTTCGTTGGCGCGACCACGCTGGTCATCGCGATTTCCAGTCAGATCGGCGCCAGCATCCAGGAAGCGTTTCAACTCGTCGATAACGCTGCGAATGTTTTTTACGGCATTGTCTACTTCATGATGTTCGCGATTCCGATCTTTGGCGCCGGCGCGATTCGTTCTGGTGCACCGATCTGGCTGCGAATCGCCGCGATTTGCGGCGCCGGCGTCTCGTTGTCCGCGATTTTTTTTACGGTCTATCCGATCATCGACGTTCCGAGCCCGCTGAGCTTCGCCGTGAAGATTATTGCCGTAACCGCAATCGCGAATGCGATCGGCGTCGGCATTTACCTGATCGGCAAACGCAAACGCCGCTACGATTTACAAGGATGACCGGTTAAAGCGGTCACGTTCAGCGGCAACTTTCGGCAACCCAGCGCAAATATTCGGGTAAGCCATCGGAGACTGGAAAGAAGATGATCTCGGGAACTTCGTAGGGATGAAGCGAGCGCACTTTTTCCTGAAAAGCTGACTGTCGATCTTCGCTCAACTTAAAGATAACGAGCGTTTCGTTTCCGGTTTCGACTTTGCCTTTCCAGCGGTAAATCGATTCGACCGCGGGCAAAATGTTTGCGCAGGCCGCGAATTTTTCAGTGACGACACGATTTGAAATGCGTTGAGCCGTCTCGCGATCCGGGAACGTGCTTAGGGCGAGCAGAACTCTTTCCGCCATTTGTCAGGCAGAGACAAGCGATTCGATCTGCCTCGCCGGCTCGCTCCGGCATATCCAACCGCCCCCGATGACGACGTCGCCATCGTAAATTACCGCGGCCTGTCCGGGGGTGATCGCGCGTTGCGGTTCATGCAAACGAATCTGAGCGCGATGATTCTCAAGCGAGGTAACGGTCGCCGGTGTGCCGGGATGGCTATAACGAATCTTCACTGTCGCATCGACATCTTCATCGGGAAGCTCACGCGCAATCCAATTCGTCCGGTCGATTTCGAATTCGTCGCAAACCAAATCGTCAACATCGCCCACAATTACGCGGTTTGTCTCCGCATCGAGATCTACCACGTAACGGGGCTTGGCCGACCCGCCGGGAAGTCCTTTGCGCTGCCCAATCGTGAACAGCTCGATCCCGTCATGTTTGCCCACAAAGTTTCCCTCCACATCGTAAATTTCGCCGCGATGAAATTCGTTTTCGCCGAGATGCGATCGAAGAAACGCTTTGTAATCATTTCCGGGCACGAAACAGATTTCCTGACTGTCGATCTTGTCGGCAACTTTCAGGCCTAACGAGCGCGCGATTTTCCTGATCTCGGGTTTACGCATCGTTCCAAGCGGAGTCAGCGCGCGGCAGAGCTGCGGCTGGCGCAAGCTGAAGAGAAAATAGGATTGGTCTTTGCGCGGATCGATGCCTTTGCGCAAAACCGCGCGATCGCGGTGATGCTCGATAATGGCGTAATGGCCCGTCGCGATGAAATCGCAGCCAAGCGCTTCAGCTTTGCCCCAGAGATTACCGAACTTGAGTTTCTCGTTGCACATGACGCAGGGATTCGGCGTCCGACCCGCTTGATATTCACTCGTGAAATAATCGATCACCGTGCGCTCAAACTGGTCGGCTTCATCGACCACGTAATGGGGAATGCCTAATGAATGGGCGACGGCGCGCGCGTCGGCGACCGCTTGCGGACCGCAGCATTTGTCCTCCGCGCGCGAGATGCAATCTTGCGGCCAGACTTTCATCGTCACCCCAATGACGTCGTAGCCTTGCTCGCGCAGTAAATAGCCGGCGACACTCGAGTCGACTCCGCCGCTCATTCCAAGCAAAACACGCTTCCTGTTCCGATTCATCAAAGCGAAGAACTTCGATCAATCGACGATCGAGTCAACGAGCGAACTGGAACGCTGACGTATTTGCTGCCCCGAACGGTAAATCGCCAGGGATGATGGGCCGATCGGGTGACGCCAATTCGTTCGTCGGCGACAACGTCGACATCTTGGCCGCGGGAGCGGGCAAAGCAATGGCGCGGATCGAGGCAAAGATTCATTTGATGATGTCGATTCGTGATGTCGAAGGCCTTCGTCAGTTTCCCCGGGCCGGAACAAAGCCGCCGTTCATCGTCAACGCCGCGCCGTTTTTTCATTCGTTCGATTCCACTGAGCGGCTGCAGCGCGCGAATCAAGACGAAGCCATTGCTTGCACCCTTCACCAGCACATTCAACATCCAGTGCGCGCCGTAACTGAAATAAATATAAGCCGCGCCAGGTTTGTTCCGCTCGATGAATGCGCGAGCGCTCGGACGTGAGAAAGTATGGCAGGCTTCATCGTCTTCCGCCAAATACGCCTCGGTTTCGACAATTGTTCCGGCGCAGGTCCCCCAGACTAGCTCCTCCCCGACCAGCTCGCGGGCGCATATGATCGGCTCCCGTCGAAAAAAAGTTGTTCGAATGATTCGGCGTCTCACACCTGCAACTGCCTCGCTTCGGGATGGATGGAAACAGGAGGTCTGCTAAAACCCTGGTGCCTTGTAGTAAACCGGAAGCTTCACGTCACACGCTACCGGTTTTCCATCGCGGAACGCAGGAATAAATTTCGCTTTGCTCATATCTTCGAATGCAGCGTCGCCGAATCCGAGAAATGACGGCTGCTCGCTCACGAGCTTGAGATCTTGCAAATTGCCGGTTGCATCTACTTTTAATTGCAGTTCGGCTGACCCGTCGACTGGCACCGGCGCATCTTCACCGGCCGGATAATGAAAGCCGCTGAACTTCGAATCGCCTCCCCAAAATGGTTGTGGACCGATAAAATCGCTTTCTTTTACCAGCTCCGTCCGTTCCTGATTCGAAAAGATGCGCAGCCGCGGCTTGTCATTAACGATCGCGAAGGTCACCGTGCCATAATAAATCGCGCCCATCGGCATGTGATTGTAGATGGCGGGGGTAAATTTCGGATTTGCCGCGGCCGATAATTTCTTGAGTAGTTCTCGCTCGAGTAATTTCGAATCTGGCGTGCCGCGATAGGTCGAGACCGAAACGACGCCGCCGTCTTTTCTGACGTAGCAAGAAAACATGATCGCCGCGTCCTTTTGCCCTTGTTTGATCAAGCCGGCGGAGTCGATCCGATTAATCAAGGCATCAGGTCCGGTGCCGAGCAGGATCGGCCGAAACATCGGCAAATCCGCAGTCTGCGTCGACGGGACATTAACCTGCGACCAGCCAAGATCGACAATCGACAATAGAATGACGGTGGAAATGCCGAAAACACGCATGGGCAGATACGCAACCGAAACGGCGGCCATTTTCAACCGTAATCTCGAGTAATTTTAGGCCGCGGCGCGTCGATTTTGGGAGACGACCTTGTGAACCACCTGGTGGCGCCGGAAATAGTCAATTATTGCGTCCCGCGTCTGGATTGGATGAAAAGTGCAGCGCGTCGCGGGCATCTCGAGCAATGCGCGTAATTTCATAAATCGGTGGCCGCCGCTGCGCGAATCGAAGGTATTGAAGGCGATCGAGTAACGTTTGCCGCGCTCAAGTGTGCGCCCATCGGCGAGTCGCATGGCCGTGATTCGCCGTTCATAACCAACTCCTTCGGTTTCAATTTCAAACCCGATCAGGTTTCGTGGCTCCCTGCTCGCATAAACTTCTTCCATGACTGTTTTGATCTCCTCGGGTGTGAGCTGTGCCGTGACTAGATAATTTTCAAAAGGAATGAGGCCCCAAATGTCATTGATGGTTTTCGGACCGGCCACAAAGTTGTTCGTCTCATCGAAAACGCCGTGCATTGTACCATCCACTGCGGTGGCGCGTTCCCGTAACGCTTCCGAAATGGCTGCGCCGATCAGCGCTTCGACATCGCTCGGTTGACCTGGACGACCGCGCACGCGGAGCGTTTCCGCCAAAGTACCGATTGGTTGGGCCAGGACACTAGCGGATTCGTCGAGATGCGGTTTGGCACGTGAAAGGACGACATGATCGAGACCAACGCGATTGTTCATCCGTTCGCATCGCGCTTCCCGACGTAATAATTTTTTTGAAGCGCGGTCGAATGCGAGATCGAGCCGTCCGACGTGAATGCCGAAATGATCGGCCTGGGTCAGAAGCACGCCGTTTGCAATACGGCTCGGAATCGTTTGGTGCGTGTGCCCGGCAATAAACGCCGTGACTTGAGGAAACTCCGTGGTTAGCGCGACGACGGTATTGGCGAAATCATCTCCGCCACTGCGCGGTTTCAAGCCCATATGACCTGTCAGCACAATCGCCTCCGCCCCGTCATACTTCGCCTTTGTGATCGCGCGACGGACTGGTTCCACCGAATATTCAAAATCGAAGCCTCGGATAAATTCCGGGCGGAACCAAAACGGCATTCCCGGCGTGGTCACCCCGATAATGGCGATTTTGATCCCATCGATTTCCTTCAAGATATAAGGCCGAACTTTTGCGAATGGATTTCCCGAATCCAAAGTTTCGCCGCTGGATTTTCCTTCCATTGACATGTTTGCTGCCAACACCGGCATTTTGGATTTTGTCAGCGCGTTCATGAACGGCTCCACGCCCCAATCGAATTCGTGATTGCCGACAATCCAGGCGTCGTATGTCAAATGATTGAAGAGATCGATCATGAGCGCGCCGTTCGTACGCAAACTGACGTCGGTTCCCTGGTAAACGTCGCCGATGTCGATCAAGAGCGAATTCCGATTTTGCCGGCGCCAGCGCCGAATTTGGGTGACGCAACGCGCGAAGCCGCCGAGGTCCGCATTTCCTGCGTAATCACTCGTGGGCAGAATATGTCCGTGTAGATCGGTCGTGTGGAGGATTGAGATTTGAACCACGTCTTCGTTCAGCGTAGCCGCTGAGCGCGCGATTGGCGGCGCCGCGCAAAACAATCCGGCTCGCCCGATCATCTCAAGGAACGCGCGCCGAGTGGGGGAACTCACTTACATCGACATATCAATATCAGCGACCGGACACAATTTGAATTTGAGACCGGATTAACAGGATTTGTGGCGCCCACGACCTCTGGCCTCCTCTCCCTGAAGGAGAGAATGGAGCGCGTGGGAGGCGCGACATGGCCGGCGTAGCCGCGAGGTAGCGGTCGAGCGCTGCGGGAGCAACCGAGATACAATTGAGGTGAGGGTTTTTGTTTAAATCGGTGTTAGTCTTGTAAATCCTATCTAGTTCGTATGGATCTCGAAGGCATTGATCACGTCGCGATGAGCATGCGCGATGTCGAACGCGCCGCGCAATGGTACATCGACGTCCTCGGTTTCGAGCGCCGTTTTTCGGAAATGTGGGACGGCGTACCGGTTTTTGTCGGCAAAGGCAGAACGGCGATTGCGCTATTCCCGGTTAGCGGGAAGGAAAGCTCAGCACGGTCTGAGCGCGGCGGCGTTCGAATGCTTCATCTGGCATTTCGCGCCAATCGGAAAAGCTTTTTGGCTGCTCAGGAAGAATTGAAACAGCGCGGTATTCGATTCGAATTTCAGGACCACGAGATTTCGCACTCCATTTATTTCTCCGATCCCGATGGCCACAAACTCGAGATCACGACCTATGAGTTGGACGGGGTCGCGTCGACGCGTTGATTTTGGGACAGGGGACGTTCCGAAGAAAAAATTTGTCAAAAAAAGCTTGCGTGTGAACTAGTGTTATAGTTAACTATAACACTTAAATGAGACTCAGCGAACCAAGCGGGACCTCGAACCTCTTCCGGAAGGGCCATCGGGAACACAGGGATGAGTCGTGAATGGAACGATAGTCAGCCGATTTATCGCCAGCTTCGCGATCGTGGCGTCCATATGATTCTCGACGGCGTGCTCAAAGAAGGCGATCCGCTGCCGTCCGTGCGCAACGTGGCGGCCGAATTTCGGGTCAATCCACTCACGGTTCTCAAGGCTTATCAACAATTGGTCGACGAAGAACTTATCGAGATGAAACGAGGCCTCGGCATGTTCGTCAAACCCGGCGCGCGCGACCTTTTGCTGAAGGGCGAACGTCAAAAATTTCTGACCGATGAATGGCCGAGGGTTGCGGAAAAGATTCAGCGGCTCGGTCTGACCCAGAAAGAACTCGATGCCGCCGCCGCGAAGCGCGCTGCCAAAGCAAGGGGGAAGTGACGTCATGGCAACGATAGAAGCACACGGTCTTCGCAAAGTTTTCGGCACAACCGTCGCGCTGGATAATATCGATCTTCGCGTCGAAGAGGGACGCATCCTCGGGCTCATCGGTCCGAATGGCGCGGGCAAAACCACTGCGCTCAATGCGATTCTCGGCCTCACCTCATACGAGGGGAAATTGACGGTGCTCGGTCGCGACCCGTGGAATGCGCGCGAAGAACTGATGCGCGATGTCTCGTTCATTGCCGACGTCGCGGTGCTGCCGCGTTGGATCCGGGTTACTCAATTGCTCGATTACGTCGCCGGGGTGCATCCGAAATTCGATCGCGCGAAGGCGGAAGGTTTTCTGGCGAAGACGACGATCAAACGCACTAGCAGGGTCAGGCAACTGTCGAAAGGCATGGTGGCGCAACTGCACCTTGCGCTGGTCATGGCGATTGACGCGAAATTGCTGGTGCTGGACGAGCCGACGCTTGGTCTCGACATCCTTTATCGTAAACAGTTCTACGATTCGCTGCTGAACGACTACTTCGATGGCAGCCGCACGATCATCGTGACGACGCATCAGGTCGAAGAGATCCAGGATGTGCTGACCGATCTTATGTTCATCAATCACGGTCGCATCGTGCTCGAATGCAGCATGGAACAATTCGAGTCGCGTTATGTCGAAGTGATGGTGCACCCGGACCATGTCGATGGAGCGCGGTCCCTCAAACCGATACACGAGCGGCAAGTGTTCGGTCGCAGCGTCATGCTTTTAGAGAATGTCGATCGTGGCCAGCTCGTCGCGCTCGGCGAAGTCCGAACACCCAGCATCGCCGACTTGTTCGTTGCGGTCATGAGCAACGAGCAAGGAGCAGGGAGCAAGGAAATCAGAGATGAGAGGAAGAAATAGATGAATAGTCCATCCAGCACACCAGGAGGACCACCTGCCAACTCCGAGCTCCAGGCTCCGAGCTCCAGCGCTGCCGTGACGCGGCGGTTTTACTGGTCGGTGCTGCGCGAATTGTGGGAAAACCATTCGATCTACATCGCGCCGTCGATCGTCGCCGCCATCATTTTGTTCGGCTCCTTTGTCGGTTCCTTTCATTTGCCGGGTCGTCGGCAAAGTGCGCTGTTGCTCGATCCAGCACGACGGCGAGCTGCAATCGAGCTACCATACGACATCGCGGCGGTGATGGTGATCTTCACCGCGTTTATCGTCGGAGTGTTTTATTGTCTGGATGCGCTGCACGGCGAACGTCGCGAGCGCAGTATTCTTTTTTGGAAATCACTGCCGGTTTCCGATCTCACGACGGTGCTCTCGAAAGCGACAATCCCGCTAGTGGTTTTACCAGTGGTCAGTTTTGCGATCATCGTTGTTACGCAGTTCATCATGCTACTTATCAGCACTGCGGCGCTGCTGCCGAGCGGTCTTGCGGCAACGACTTGGGCAAACTTTAATCTATTTCAACAATCGCTCGTCCTGCTTTACGGCCTGGTCGCGATCGCGCTCTGGCATGCGCCGATCTACGGCTGGGCGCTGTTGGTCTCAGGCTGGGCGCGACGCGCGACATTTCTTTGGGCGGTCTTACCGCTGCTGGCGATTGCCTTCTTCGAGAAGATCACTTTCAACACTTCGCATTTCGCCGCGATGCTCGGAAACCGTTTAATGGGATTTGCGCCTGAGGCTTTCGATTTTCAGTCACATCGTGGCGTCGCGATCGACTCCATCACTCCGGGAA
>CATPAT010000167.1 GCA_955652155.1 uncultured Chthoniobacterales bacterium
GGTTTATGGGTGCGCTTTTCGTCGGATGGTCGGCCTTTTTCGTTTTTGTGCTGATCCGCTTTCGCCGGGGCCGCCACCCCAAAGCCGATCATGCAGGTGTTCGCAGCGGAATTTCCACGCACCTCGAATTTTCGGTCGTGTTGATTGAAGCTGTTTTGCTCATCGGCTTCGCGATTCCGCTTTGGGCCAAACGCGTGAACGAATTTCCCTCGACCCAGGACGCGATTCTGGTTCACGTGGTTGGTCAGCAGTTTAACTGGACTTTTCACATGCCGGGGCCGGACGGCCAGTTTGGCCGGCGCGAGATTGGTTTGGTCACGAATTCAAATCCACTCGGCATCGACCCGAACGATCCGGCCGGCAAAGATGACATTGTGGTGCTGGGCGAATTACACGTGCCGGTTAATCGTCCCGTCATCATCGAGCTTTCTTCAAAAGATGTGATCCACAATTTTTGCTTGCCGCACATGCGTATCGCGGCCGACGCGATCCCCGGCTCGCTCATCCCGATGTGGTTCAAGCCGATCAAAACCGGCAGTTACGAAGTGGTTTGCGGTCAGCTCTGCGGACTCGGTCATTACGGAATGAAGGGAATGGTCGTCGTCGATGAACCAGCTGAATACCAAACCTGGTTAAAAGAACGCGCCGAATTGGCCGGAACACAGAACGCGCCGCCGGCGACGCAACGGCCAGCGGGCGAACCGCCGGTCGGCCAAACACCGGGCACAGTTCCGCCACCGGGTGCGCCAAAAAACGAAAATCCGGCCGCAAAACCGGAACAGAAACCGGCCCAACCTGCGCCAACTCCGAGCGGCCAATAGTCGAAGCGCGCAAACGTGGCGCAAAGATCGACATCGTCGGCGCGCTGGCTCAATCGCTTTGCCTGGTTCACCGCCGTTGCCACGCTGCTTCTCATTTGCAGCGGTGGAATGGTCACGAGCAAAGGCGTCGGCCTCGCCGTGCCGGATTGGCCGACCACGTTCGGCTACAACATGTTTCTCTTTCCGGTCTCAAAGTGGATTGGCGGCGTTTTGTTTGAGCATACTCATCGCCTGATTGCATCAGCCGTCGGATTTCTCACCATCGGTCTCGCGATCTGGCTTTGGCGAGCCGAAGATCGACCTGCAGTCAGGGCGCTCGGTCTGCTCGCGGTTGGCGGCGTGATTCTACAGGGGATTCTGGGCGGCCTTCGCGTCACCATGCTGAAAGACCAGATCGGAATCGTTCACGCCTGCCTCGCTCAAGCGTTCCTCGGTTTGATCGTGCTCATTGCGATCGTGACCACGAACTCCTGGCGGTCGCTTGCGCCAGATGTCGATTTGAGAAAAACCACGCCGATCAAAACACTGGCAATCGCGACGACGATCGCGATCTACCTGCAACTGGCGCTTGGCGCGACCATGCGCCATCAACACAAAGATTTGGCGATCCTCGATTTTCCGACCGCGAATAGCGCGTGGATTCCGGATACGAGCGCGGCCGCACTCGCAAAGATCAATGCCTGGCGCGACGCGCGCGCTCTTTCGGATGTGGATGCGGTTCAAATCTGGCTGCAAATGGCGCACCGCTTTCTCGCAGTGTTGATCGGCGTCGGCGTGATCACGTTTGCGGCGCGGATTCGGCAAGTCCAAAATGCTTCGCGAGTCCCGATTCTTTCGGGGTTGTCGGTCTGGTGGGTCGTTTTGTTTTTTCTCCAGTTCACCCTCGGAGCGTGGACCATCTGGAGTAATAAAGCGGCCGATATCGCGACCGCGCATGTCGCAGTTGGCGCGATCATGTTATCGTTTGGCGTGAGCGCCTGGGCCATTTGCTCGCGGGTTTTGAAACCGGGTAACGGATGAAAGCTGCAATAATTGAACCGGATCAGACTGAAGTCCGAAGCTCGCGTTCCGGACTGATTCGCGATTTGGTTGAGCTGGTCAAAGCGCGGCTCACGTTACTGGTTTTAATTACGACAGCGGTGGGTTTTTATCTCGGCGCCGAAGGTCCGGTCAACTTCGCGGCCCTGCTGCACACGGTTTTTGGAACGGCGGCTGCGGCAGCCGGCGCAGCCGCGCTCAATCAGTGGTGGGAGCACAACCTCGATGCTTTGATGCAGCGAACGCGATCGCGTCCTGTCCCAGCGGGACGAATGCGGCCGCGGGACGCTGTCATTCTCGGTAGCGCATTGTCGGTCTTCGGCGTGGCCTATCTCGCCTTCGTCTGCAATGCGCTCAGCGCTGCCCTCGCCGCGATCACGATCATCATTTATATCTTCGCCTACACGCCGTTGAAACGGGTGAGCACCTTCAACACTGCGCTCGGTGCGGTACCCGGTGCATTGCCGCCGATGATCGGTTGGGCGGCGGCGCGGGGCACATTGAACGCCGGCGCGTGGATGCTTTTCGCGATTCTGTTTTTTTGGCAGCTACCGCATTTTTTCGCGATCGCGTGGATGTATCGCGACGATTATGCCCGCGCCGGTTTCCAAATGATCTCGAGTGATGATCGCACCGGTGAACGGAGCGCCAGCCAAAGTGTCTTCTTCTGCATGCTCCTTTTTATCGTTGCCGGTTTGCCTGCATTTCTTGGGATCGCCACGGTTTTTTATCTTTTGGCAGAGCTGATTCTCGGAGCCGTGTTTGTCGCCGTAGCGATGCGATTTTTGAAAACGCGCGCGCGGGCGGATGCGCGACGGTTGTTCATAACCTCGATTATCTACCTGCCGCTGCTGCTTGGTGCGCTGGTCTTGAGTAAAGCATGAACGCGAGCACGACCACTTTAGATAGCCAGTCATCGAGAACTGCAACGCTTTGGAAGACCGTCCTAATCGCGATTCCAATTCTCACGCTGGCGCTTTTGCTCTGGTTGCGACAGCTGGAAGTGACTGCGCTTCGGCAGCGCACGGTTTCTTCTTACGGAACGGTCCCCGAATTTCTCCTGGTGAACCAAGACGGACAAAATTTCGGTTCGGCTCAATTGCGCGGCAAAATCTGGATCGCCGATTTCATTTACACCACTTGCCCCGGACCGTGCCCCATGATCAGCAGTCGAATGAGTGAATTGCAGAAGCCGCTCGCAAAAACGGACGTTCATCTCGTCTCGTTTTCGGTGGATCCGGCCAAAGACACGCCGCAAGTTTTGCGCGGCTACGCCGAGAAATTGCAGGCTGAGCCCGGCCGCTGGGATTTTCTGACCGGTCCGCAATCGACGATTTACAATTTATCGCGCAACGGATTCAAACTGGCGATCTCGGACGGCAGCGAAGAGAAAGGAATTCCGGTCCACAGCACCCGAGTGATCTTGGTGGATCGACATGGCGCGATCCGCGGTTACTACGACGCCGCGGAAGCGGACGCGGTCACGAAATTGGTGGCCGACACGAGCCATCTTTTGCGCGAGCAACCGAAATAAGAAGCGAACAAGGTTACCGGTTGGGAGGCAGCGCCTGACGTACCGCGTTATGGAAATTACAAATTGCTCGGCCCGATGTCACTCATTCGTGACAATTTCGCGACTTCCGTGCGGTTAGGCTACTTCAACCAACCGGTTCTGGACCCGCCGTTGGGCCTTCATCGCAAACCATTCGCAAGTAGTCGCGGTAATCGCCGTTCGGGAGTTGCTCGATAATCTTCGCCAGATTCGATTGGGTGATGAATTTCATCCGCAACGCCACTTCTTCGAGACACGCCACTTTGAGACCCTGTCGATGTTCGATCGTGGCGATGTAGTTGCCGGCTTCGAGCAGACTCGTTTGCGTTCCGGTATCGAGCCAGGCCATCCCGCGACTGAGCAGCTTCACGTGCAGCTCGTTTTTCTTGAGGTAGAGCAAGTTCAAATCGGTGATTTCGAGCTCGCCGCGCGCGGACGGACGCAAGGTTTTGCAAAGATCGACAACCTTCTGGTCGTAAACGTACAGGCCGGGCACAGCAAAATGGCTTTTGGGTTTCTTCGGTTTTTCTTCAAGGCTGATTGCTTTGCCGCTCTTGTCGAATTCCACGACTCCGTAGCGTTGAGGATCGCGGACCTGATAACCGAAAATGCATGCTCCGCTCTTGATCGCGAGCGCCTCACGGAAAAAATCGAGTTTACCGTAAAAGATGTTGTCGCCCAGAATCAGGCACGCGCCCGAGTCGCCAATGAATTTGGCGCCGATCAAAAAAGCCTCGGCGATGCCCTTTGGTTTCGCCTGTTCTGCATATTGGATTTTGATTCCAAGCTGGGAACCGTCGCCCAGGAAATCCCGCAGCATGGGCAAGTCTTTCGGTGTGGAAATGATCAGGAGATCGCGCAGCCCGCCGAGCATGAGGGTCGCGAGCGGATAACAGATCATCGGTTTGTCGTAAACCGGGAGTAGTTGCTTGCAGACGATCTTGGTGATCGGAAAAAGCCGGCTGCCGGCGCCGCCCGCAAGAATGATGGCCTTTTTTGTCATGTTTCTGTCATGTCGAGCGAAGTCGAGACATCACTAGATATTTCCGACCTCAGAAACAGTGACAAATTGCACCCGTTCATCTCCCGATTCTCTCGCTGCTACCCTGGCGGCGCAACCGTCCATGTCGCTCGTCCCACTCGCTCCATTCCTCGACGGAGCCTGTCCTGAGCAAAGTCGAAGGGCTCGGAATGACAAAGAAAAACTAGGAAAACCGCACATCTTTGCCCGGATCCATCTCAAAATCCAGATTGAGCGAATCGGCGGTGTTCGGTTTGATAATTTCTTCCATGAACTTCACGAAAATTGAGTCCTCTCGAAATATCGCGAACTTGTCCATCGATTCGAAATCGATCGCGATGAAAAAGGGCCACTGCAACTCGGGATCGACGCGCTTTCCGCATTTGATATTCAGCACTTCCGGAATCTTCAAGAGCTGCATCCGAGTGTTCATCATCATCTCCTCGACGCGAGCGGGAGTTACCTCGGGCTTGAGTTTATAAAGGACGATGTGGTGAATCATGGAAAGCTAAAGGTATTAGGCGGTCTCGGCAGACCGCGCAAGTGGTAATCGGGCAGTCGCAGAAGCAAAAATATCGATGGACGATTCCGGCTCAAACAATTCTAAAATGGCAGCCGTGGAGGCGATGACCAGGCGTCGAGATCTTTGGGTAGCAAGCGCCCTCGCGCTGGTCACGCTCCTCCTGTTCTATTCGTCGATTAAGGCGACGCAACGGCATTTTGATTATACCTCGCGGATCGCTGCGGCCCTTTTGCAAGGCGATCTCGGCCTTCGCCAACCGGCGCCGTCCTGGCTCAACGAAATGGTTCCGGCCAACGGCAGATATTACTCTGTATTTCCGTTAGGCGCGGTACTGAGCATGATGCCAGTCGCGGCCTTACAAAAAACGAAACTGATCCACGATTTTCCGGGACACGCTTTGGCCGCTTTGATCGCAGCCCTCTCCGGTTGGTTTCTGTTTCGTTTGTCGGTGATCGGAACCAAGTCGCTGCCAAAACGAATTTTACTTTCACTGGTTCTGATTTTTGGAACGTGGACCTGGTGCAATCTCGGCTTCGGCGGCGCCTGGCAAATTGCGCTTGGCCTTGCTCTACTCGGTCAGATAGCGGCTTTGTATTTTGTTCTGGTTGAATTTCGGCCGCTTCTGGCGGGAGCATTTTTTGCTCTCGCGCTCGGCAATCGCACCGAGGTGGTGCTTTGCCTCCCGATCTTTATTTATTTTTTGATCAGGCGACTCGCTCCCGACGCCAAAGATTGGAGAGCGCTCGTGCAACAGTCGCGCGAGAAACTAAGTGCGTTCATCTGCTTTTTGATTGTTCCCGCCGCTCTCGGTCTGTTCACCGCCCTTTACAATTACGCCCGCTTCCACTCGATCTTCGATTTTGGCTACTCGCACATCCCCAACGTTTTGCAGGAGCCCTGGTACCAGCACGGACTTTTCTCGCTTCACGCTATTCCCTGGAACGTTCACAAAATGTTGTTCGAAGGTTTTCGAGATGCGCCCAATTTTCCGTTCCTGAGTTTTTATCCGTTCGGTTGTTCTATTTTTCTGGTCAGTCCGTTCCTGTTTTTGGTTTTTCGCGAAGGCGGACCCCACAAAGCCGCCGCTTGGATCGCTATCGGTTTACTAACATTTGCGCTCTGGGCTCACGGCAATCCGGGCGGCTGGCAGTTCTCCTATCGTTACGCCACCGAGCTTTTGCCGTGGATGTTTCTTTTGTTACTCGGCAACGGCCCGGCGAAAATTTCTGCGATCGAGCTGTCACTTTTTGTTGTTTCGGTAACGATCAACGCGCTCGCCACCTATCAATTTCTCTGGACGAATCAAATCCACCCTTGAGCGGTAGAACGAAGATTTTGCAGTGAACGAAGAAGCGCCAAAATCGCCGCGGCGAACAATCAGGAACGCCGGGGCGCGGGTCACAGGTCTGTTGCCGGGCGACGACTGGCTCGTCATCGGCTGGGTGCTGATGATTCGAGTTTTGCTCTTCGTCTTCGGGTCGAAGAGCTATCAGATTCTCGAAAATAAACGGACCGCCGGCTGGTTCGGCTGGATCGATCTCTGGAATCGCTGGGACGCGGACCAGTACCTCAAGCTCGCGAAATTTGGCTACACCAGCGCCAGCGAGTGGAAGGCCTGGGTTTATCCGTTGTATCCGTGGTGCGTCCGAATCGTTGCTTTCTTAAACGGGAATTATCTCGCCTCGGCCCTGGTTGTTTCGGCGATAGCGTTACTTGCTACGGCACTGGCTCTGCGAAGGCTTGTCCAGATTGATTTTTCAACAGAGGTCGCGCTGCGCTCGGTCTGGTTCTTCTTAATTTTTCCGACCGCATATTTCTGCCATGCGCCCTACACCGAAAGCCTTTTCCTTGCTCTGGTCATCGGCAGTGTTCTGGCGGCGAGGCGAGAGTGCTGGTGGCTGGCGGGAACGCTCGGAGCGTTTGCCTGGATGACGCGCGCCAACGGTATCGTTCTACTTCCGACGCTCGCCGTTGAAGCCGCCTATCAATTCTGGAAAACTAAACGCTGGAATTGGCGATGGCTCTGGATCGCTCTCGTGCCTGTTGGGTTTGGCGTTTATCTTCTTCTTAACTGGCGCGTCACCGGCGAT
Organism: uncultured Chthoniobacterales bacterium; assembly: GCA_955652155.1. GTDB lineage: Bacteria > Verrucomicrobiota > Verrucomicrobiia > Chthoniobacterales > UBA10450 > AV40. Next base: position 7,046 of record CATPAT010000167.1, read on the forward strand.
CCATTCGCGTTTCTGAAAATGCGCGACCAGCTGTTTCACATGTCGTTTTCGTGGCCTTGGAGGGGAATGCGCGGGGCGATCGGAATCATGATGGATTGGAAACCGAGTCAGGCGGAAATGGTCGGAGCCCAGGAATTCCTTTTCGGCTTACTCGGCTTAATTGGGGTGGTTGCGAGCTGGATAAAATTGCGACCGATCTACGCGATGTGGATGACGGGAAATTGGCTGCTTTTCGCCAGCGTAACATTTTTGGAAAGCATGCCGCGTTACACCCTGACGATGTTTCCAATTTTTATTCTCTTCGGTTTGCTGGCCGCCAATCGTTTTTGGAATTTCGTTCTCACCGTTTGGTCGCTGCTTTTTCTAGCGCTCTTCACCAGTTTGTTCGTGCGCGGCTGGTGGGCGTTCTAAAGATCGACGATCATCGTGAAGGCGATCTTATGGCGGGTCACCGGTTGGTTGCCGCGCGACGATTGGCTCGTAATTGGTTGGGCCTTGGCGATCAAGACGCTGCTATTGGCAGTTGGTGCCGCGAGCTATCAGGCATTTGCAGAAGAAGATATTCCGTTCGGCCGGCCGTGGTTGGAAATCTGGAACCAATGGGACGCGACCCACTTTCTGCGAATCGCAGAGTTCGGTTACAGCGCCGCCGATAAATTCAAAGCGTGGTTCTATCCATTTTATCCGTGGTGCGTCCGCGCCTTTTCCTACATCACCGGCGATTTCCTGATCGCTTCCTTCATCGTGTCCGGGATTGCGCTGTTGTTCGCCGTGGTCATTTTGCGCCGCCTTACTGCCAGCGAGTGGAACGCGACAATTGCTCGTCGCGTCGTTTACTTTTTTCTGATTTTCCCCACCGCTTATGTCCTGCACATCGGCTACACCGAAAGCCTTTTTCTTGCTTTAGCCATTGGCTCCATCTTCACGGCGCGTCAGGAACGCTGGTGGCTCGCCGGCGTCCTCGGCGCCTTTGCCTGGATGACCCGCGCCAACGGCATTGTTTTGCTTCCGGCACTCGCGGTCGAAGCTGGTCACCAATGGTTCATCGGCAGGCGTTGGCGATGGCAATGGCTTTGGATCGCGGTCGTTCCCGCTGGCTTCGCCGTTTACTTGTTTCTCAATTGGCGCATTTCGGGCGACCCATTCGCGTTTCTAAAAATGCGCAGGCAGCTGTTCCATATGTCCTTCTCCTGGCCATGGAACGGAATCGCGGACGCGTTTCGCAATGTCCGCCGCGTTCCAAATCAGGCCGAAATTGTCGGGACCCAGGAAGCGCTCTTTACTGTTCTCGGGTTTGCCTGTGCGATTGCAAGCTGGGTCAAGCTCCGGCCGGTTTACGCAGCTTGGGTAACCGGAAACTGGCTGCTGCTGGCCAGTGTCTCTTTCATTGAAAGCATGCCGCGCTACACCCTGACCATGTTTCCGATTTTTTTTCTCTTCGCTTTCGTAGGCGAGAAGCGCTTTTGGAATGCTCTCATCACAGTCTGGTCGCTGCTTTCCCTCGCCCTTTTCAGCGGCCTTTTCGTCCGCGGCTGGTGGGTGTTCTGACTCCGAAGTGAGAAGTCAGCAATCAGAAATCAGAAAGGCTTACTTCCTGAAATCGAGCGCGCCTTTCTTCAAAGCGTAAACGTAACCAACCATTAAGATCGTGATGAAGCTGAGCATGCTCCAGAAAA
>CATPAT010000168.1 GCA_955652155.1 uncultured Chthoniobacterales bacterium
ATCGTCGGGGGGCCGTCGCTTCGGAACGATTGGCTTGGCTTGGGGTTTTCTGGCCCTCGCCGCATTGATGAAGCCTCTTGGTTTACCCTACTTTCCGCTTCTGCTTGTTTTCAGTGTAATGTTTTGCGGCGTCCGCGGAGCTGCCGTTGGAATGTCGACTGCTCTCCTCGTGGGTCTGGTGATCTTTTCACCATTCCTAGTGCACGGTGACGCTGTTGAAGTTTTCAAGCGCGTGCTCACAGACATCGGCGCCATGCCGTTTACGTCGTCTAACGCGCATAACTTATGGTGGTTGATTGGCGCCTGGTACTACTCGGAGGCGCCATGGATCGGTCCGCTTACGCCGACACACGTCGGTCTAATTTTGTTCGTGCTCTCTTATGTGGCTCTGTCCTGGAAAGCTTACCGCCAATATAAGTTGCAGGGTCGTGTCCTTTCGCCGCAGCAGATCTTGGCGGTAGCGGCGATGGTGAGCTTCTCGTTTTTCATCTTCTCCACACATCTCCACGAACATCACCTGTTTGCGACGGTTCCACTGTTAGCTTCATTCGCGGTGCAGAATCGCGTTTGGCGGAACGTATTCGTCGGCGTCAGCCTTGGGGTTTTTATCAACTGTTGGTTGCATGATATCCCGATGGATTCGCCGCATTGGCCGTACACCATCGGCGGCACGACCAACATCGAGCATCCTCCACGTTTTAATCGCACCTATTACGTCGGCGAGCTGGTCGCAATTTGGAGTTCGGTCCTATTCAATTTGGCTGTGTACGCAGTCACGATCATGGGTGTCCTGCGGACCGGAACGAAAAACTGGCTCGCGCGGCTGTATGTTGACGTGAGCAATCAGCCATCGGCTCAGGCCGGTTCGCCTAACGGGCCTGACGATGCCGCGCAGTTAACGGAATCGACTGACGCGTATTGACTGAAGTGCCGAAAACGCACGTTTACTGCCAATCAACCCGAGCGATGCGAGACATCGGAAAAGTCTGGGTTCGAGGAAACAAATAAGAGCCGTCGGAGAAGCGGTGGAAATGAACGTCTTCTCGATTTTCCCAAACCGTTTCCTCCATCTCCATCACACTGGTAATGCGCCCGCCGCGTTCAACAATTTCTCGGATAACATCGTTGATTGCGTAACCGGGGCCAGTTTCCCAAGCCGAACGCCAGACAATCCAGCGGACGTGATCGACGCCAAAGACATATTCGGGCAGGCCTAGCTCCCGCGCTCTTTCGTAAACCGGATAGTCGCGGAGAATGCCCATCGCCTGCGGCAATCGTGTATAAAAGTAGGTCGGCTCCATTCCGTAATTCACAATCAGCACGTCCCCCGGCTTCGCGTTTTCGCGCAGAAATTCGCAGCTTTTGGCGACAGTCCCCGGATTTACGCGCCACAAATCGCGGAGGTAGGCCATCAGCCCCGTGCCGAGAAAGCGGTCGACAATTTTTGCAGGAACATGGGCACCTACAGAATATTTACCGAAATGGATAAGGCCACTGGGGTTCCCGGCCACCCAAGGCGTAAGCTGCGCGAGCTTGGTCAGTCCAAAAACAAGCAACAACAAAATCGAAAATAGCACGCTTGTCCGGCTAACTTTAGCAATGGCCAGCGCCGCAACCATTGCCGCCAATGGCAGCACAGCCGAAGCGTAGCGCATTCCGGCCAGCCAGAGACTGTCGCTCGATTGGGTAATGGCTGTCGCCAAGCCATAAAAAACAATTGTCACCAGTGCGCTTAAAAGGAGCGCCATTTCGTTCGTTTCAAAAAATCGCGGCGCAACCTGCTGCTCGGCTGAAACGGAATCTGACGGTGCTGCGTCTATCGTGTCTTTTCGTTTCCAGCGGATCGATAGCGCCGCGATCAGAAACAGGATGATACTTCCGATTACTGGCGTGACCGATGTGGATTCGATAAATGCCTGCGCGCAGCGTTCGATAAATTGCCCTGGCGATTGAGCGGCGGTCGTGTTGAGCGCAGATCCACTGGAGGAAAGGGATGAAAGAGCGAGCCAGGGCAAAGTTAAGAGTGCGATTGCCGGCGTGGCAAACAGGATCCATCGGCGTTGGATCACAAACGGTCGGTAAATCAAACTTAGTGCGCCAAGCGCGACCACCGGCGCAATGCCGTACGGGTGCGTGTGAAAAAGAAAAACCGATGCGAGAATGAACAGCACACAATCCCGCGCTGAGTTCATCTTGAAGAAGGTCCAGAATAACCAGACGACTAAAAGCATGTTGAGCGCGCAATAGCGGCATTGTTTTGCGTAAAGTAAAAATTGAACCGAAAAGACGAGCAGGGCCGCTGCGGAAAATGCAGTCAGTCTGTTTCCGAACAATCGCCAAACAAAAAGGTAAACGAATAAGATCGACATCCAGCCGGCGATCGCGAAGGGAATCCGCGCGGCAAAAGTGTTTTCGCCGAAAACGAGGAATGACGCCGCGGTCAGGTAATATTGAATCCATGGATGCGTCACCATGACGAGGTCGCGATTGAGCCGCGCGCCATGGTCGGAATCCAGGAACGCCCCGCCGTCCCATGCTTTCGGAACTCCAAACTTGAGGATGTTTGAGGCCAACGCGGCGGTGTCGCCCTCGTCTTCCCATAAATAATCTGAGCCGAGATTTGTGAATATGAGA
>CATPAT010000169.1 GCA_955652155.1 uncultured Chthoniobacterales bacterium
GGATATTCAGGGTAATCCGCACCTGAAGCCGGAAATCGCCTACGAGTACACCTATGGCGGCGTGCTAACTCCCGGCAAATGGTGGAGTCCTTTGCAGGGCCTGACCCTGTCGGCGGATTTCATCCACATCGACATCCGCGGATTCACCACGTCCATAGATCCGCAGTTCTTGATCGATCACGCGGGGCCGCAAAATCCGGTGACCGGCACGCAAACCCTCGGCCCTTCGACCATTTTCCGCGAAAGATTCAATGGTCCGATTACGCTCCTGTTCACGCCGGAGCAAAATCTGGGACGGGAAATCCTGAGCGCCTGGGATTTCGAAGCGGTCGAGATATTCGACACTTCGCGGCTCGGTCATGGCGACTGGGGAACCTTCACTGCAACCTGGAACGAAACCTACATGGCTGACGTGGACGTCCAGGCTATCCCGAACGGCCCGCGGGTAACGGCCGTTGGCAAGTTCGGTGGCGGTTTCCAAGGCCCCGGCGGCGGCGGCTCGTTCACCCACAATCGCTGGTACGCGAGCATGTTCTATGACGGCCCCTCCGGATCGTGGATGCAAGGCATCGATGCCGGTGCCGTGGTCCACTTCGTCGGGCAGTACTGGGATAACGCCCAGTTCACCTTCGGCGATTTAAGATTACGACCGGGCTTCGCTCCGGATCAGTTCGTGGGGACCGCCGGCGGCGCGGACTCGGGCTGCTCGAAGAACTCCGCACTGTTTCACGACCCCGTCGAATTCCCGGGGGGTGTCGTTCCGCACAAGGGTGATCCGGGATTCGTTCCTTGTATAGGAACCTTTGATCGCAAGGTGCGTGAAATCGTGACCTTGGATCTGATTGTCAACTACACCTTCAACCTGCCACCGCCCGCGGCCCAAAACGAAGTGGCGGGATATGCCAAGGATGGCGGCAAGAACGTGAAGATGAAGGATGGCAAGGAGAAGAACGTGATGCCGGTCTCCACCGCCGAGTATAACCCGTGTGGATGGAGGTCCATGCTGAACAATGTGACGATCACGCTGGGCATGGACAACGTGACTGACGAACAACCGCCATTCGTGGCTGCTGCCTTCGAAAACGGTTACGACCAGCAGACCGCCAGCGTCAAAGGCCGGCTCTGGTTCGTCGGGATCAAAAAGAGATTTTAGTAATTTCTCTTGCACAGTAGCTAGTCAGGCGGCCGGGTTCGGTTAGGGAACCCGGCCGCATTTCATGTGCAAGTCTGGTGCGTTCGTGATTATCTTCTTATGCGTGGCGCCGTGATCAGCATCCACCTGAAGACCACCACCGGCTCACGGAGCGGCGTCGTCCTCGATCGCCCCGCGTTTTTTACGGAAGAAATCCTGCAGAATTGAAGCACACTCGGTCTGTAAGACGCCGCTGGTGATCTGACAGCGGTGATTGAGCGCATTGTGTTGAAGCAAATTCATCACGGTGCCCGCGGCCCCGGCGCGAACATCTGTGCAGCCAAAAATCACCCGACGAATCCGGGTGTGGACAATTGCCCCAGCGCACATTGGGCAAGGTTCCTTGGTCACGTAAAGATCACAGTCGGTCAGGCGCCAGTCGCCGACGGCTGCCTCGGCTGCGGTTAACGCGAGCATTTCGGCGTGAGCCGTCGCGTCTTTGAGCAGCTCGACTTGATTGTATCCACGCGAAATTATTCTGCCTTCCCGAACAACTACCGCGCCGACTGGAACTTCGGCGGCGGCGCGCGCTTTCATTGCCAAGCGCAACGCCTCTTGCATGAAGGTTTCGTCCAATTCCATTGTCAACGCCGTTCGCCTAACAATGTCGGAAGATCGACATCTTTATTGAAAAGACACGTCCACGCACCTTTAAGCCGGCGAAGTACTTGTACTGCAATGAAAAAGCTATTCTTCATCCTAACGATCTTTTCTTTATCACTAATTGGGGCGAACGCGACCGAGCAAGACACGGTCGATCGCTCGGCCACCACAATCCGGGAGTTTCGCCATATGCCCGAGAAAGGCATTCCATCGCGCATTCTTCGGCGTGCGCGAGGCCTCGCGATTATCAGCGTCGTGAAAGCCGGCCTTATTTTTAGCGGAAAGGCCGGCGAAGGCGTGGTGGTGGCACGAACCGGACATGGTTGGTCGGGTCCCTCGTTCATCGGCACCGGCGGCGCGGGTTGGGGGCCGCAGATCGGCGCGCAAGTGACCGATTTTGTAATCGTGCTCAACAACGAGAGCGCCGTTCGCGCATTTTCCAAAGGCGGAAATGTGACACTCGGGGCGGACGCGAGTGTTGCCGCGGGACCAGTGGGACGCGCGGCCGAGGCCGATGTGACTCCGAGAGCGGCAATTTATACTTACAGCAAAACGAAAGGCCTTTTTATCGGCGCGTCGCTGGAAGGCGCTGTGATCGGCACACGCAAAGGCGCGAACGAGCATTACTAGGGGCGCCCGGTCTCTGCTTACGACATTTTGCATGGGCGTGTCGCCGCACCGCCGGGCGCTGCGAATCTGCGGGCAGCTCTAGGCCGCTGAGTCTAAATCGAGAAAGACGGCCGGCTCTTCCTCACCGGCTGGAAATCGTCTGCTGCCGATAATTTGCTTTACAAGCGGACCGCTGCTTTACGAGTTTAAGAGGCGTGCGCTGGTTGCGGACAATTTGTCTAACCTGCCTGTGTGTCTCGGCAAGCTGGGCGCAGCAGCAAGAGCCCAGCCTGGTCGATCGCTTGCTTAGGCCGAACATGGAGCTGCAGAACAATGCTCAGGGTAAAAAATTCGTCGCCAGTTCTGCTGTGGTCGAACATCAAGGCAGCGTGGGAACATTTTTGCTGCAGCCGAACCGTGCGGAAAAATCATTCGTCAATACGCACGCGCTTACTACCAAGGAGTATCCTTCTCGCTCGGTCGTGACCGAACCCAAAATTTCCTCGACCCAGAATCGAACCGCAAACATCCCCGAACCGGTAGGAACATCGTCCGTTCGCGACATTCACAGTGCGAACAACCCTGATAACGTGACCGCGAGCCGAACCTTCGCCGACCAACATCAGTTCCGAGATCAGGGGAAAAGCCAAAAATCATTGGATCGGCAAAATCCGCCAATGACCATCGACCAAGTTCGGGACCTGCTGAATAAAAATAAATAGCGCGCTCGGCAAAACCGGCTGCTCTCAGTTGCAATTGTCGGAAATCTTTGCCGCCGAGGACGGCGGCCACTACAGTTGCGAATCATGCGACCGGATGAAGCCTTGGCGTTTCTAAAAGAAGGCGCCGCGCAAATCATTAGCGAAGCGGAGCTGCGCGAAAAACTGGCGCTCGGCCGCCCCCTCCGCATCAAGCTCGGGGTCGATCCCACGACTGCCGACATTCACCTTGGTCACGCAGTTGTGCTGCGAAAGCTTCGACAATTTCAGGACGTCGGACATCAAGCAGTTCTTATTATCGGTGATTTTACCGGGATGATTGGCGACCCGAGCGGTCGGTCCGCCACCCGGCCGCATCTCACGCACAAAGAAGTGATGCATAATGCGCAAACCTATCGTGAGCAGGCCTTCAAGATTCTCGATCCGGCCCGGACGGAGACCGTTTGCAATGGCGATTGGTTTCGCAGCATGTCCTACGAAGATGTACTTCGCTTAAACAGCCGGGTCACTCTTCAACAGATGCTGCAGCGGGAAGATTTTCGCGGGCGGATCGATAATCAACAGGCAATCCACGCCCACGAAATTCAATACCCGATCATGCAAGGCTGGGATTCTGTAATGGTGCGGGCGGACGTGGAGCTCGGTGGCACTGATCAACTCTTCAACATTTTAGTCGGACGCGGTTTCCAAAAGGAGGAAGGTATGCCGCAGCAAATCGTTTTTCTTCTTCCGATCCTGGAAGGTTTGGATGGCTCAAAGAAAATGAGCAAAAGCTTGGCCAACTTCGTTGGCGTAAGCGAGCCGCCCACGGACATGTTCGGCAAACTCATGAGCATCTCAGATAAATTGATGGTGCGTTATTACGAGGTTTTGCTCGGGCGTGAGCTCTTGAAAGGCGCGGACCCGTTTGAGGCAAAAAAACAGCTCGCGTTTGAGATCGTGCAGACCTATCACTCGGACGAGGTCGCGCAGAGGACACTTACCGATTGGAATGCGCGCTTTAGCAAAAAGCGTTTGGACGAAGCGGAGCTTCCGGCAATTCCAGCGATGGCCGATGAATCGGTGACAGTGGTTGCAGCAGCTTACGCCCAAGCTTTCGCGCTCAAGAAGTCACGCGCGGAAGTGAGTCGATTGATCAAACAAGGCAGCGTACAAATCGACGGCAAGAAGATTGTCGATCCAAAATCAAAAACCTCATTGCGGCCGGGGCAGATCCTGCGTCTCGATAAAACTCACGCCGTGCGAATCAAATAAAAAAGCACGGAGCGGAAGCTCCGTGCTTTTCATGGAGGTCTGCTTTGGAAGCTTTACGCGGCGGCAGCGGACTCAAACAACGGCAGAATAGGCATACGTTCAACGTAGGAGGTGGCGATGCCTTCAAAGTGCGCGCGAATGCTGCGCAGTTCCGCATTCACAAATGTATCGACGAAGTGCAGGCGCTGATCGAGCCAAGCGAAGAGCCGATTCTTTATCCGATAGTGGATCGCGAGCGTGATCTCGGTGCACGTTGGCCGGATCTCGGTGAAGTCGACCAATCCCATCACTTCGATATTTCCGCCCGCTGATTCAAAGGCGAACTGGTTGTCTGAATCGCCATCCACCGCCAGCAGGACGGTGCGTGCCTCAAAGCCGAGCGGACCGCGAAAACTGAATTCCACCGTCTTTGAAGAGGTCACCATCGCTTTAGTGACCATCAGAAACTGCCGCTTATAGGATTGAATGCTGGTCAGCCGGGCCTTGGATTCATCCAACGGCTGGCTCATATGAAACGTTTTTTCTAGGAGCATATTAATAGGGTGTTGCCAGAAAGGTTTAGCAGCGCAGGTGCCACTCTGATTTGCTTGGAGAAGAGCCGCTACAGGCCCCGATTTGTGTAAAGTTAACTTACACTTATGTCCATTTAGTTTATAGACACGGTTACCCGCCAAGACCCAAAATTTGGATCCATTCTGGGGGCAATTCTGCGGTTTTTTCCGCCAATTCGGGCAGTAGCGGAACATCAAGAACCCTTGCTAGAATGTCCGCATTGGTGGTTTGGGCGATATCTGGATCTCTAGCGAGACTGTTCAAGACCACGCCCGCGCAGCGCAACCCTGCGGCCTGAACACTGCGAACTGTCAGGAGAGTGTGATTCAGGCAACCCAAGCGGTTCTGAGTCACAACCAGCACCGGCAGACCAATCTCAACGGCCAGATCTTTGACAAAGTAATCCGACCGGACCGGCACCATCCAGCCGCCGACACCTTCGACAAATACGTCGTCAACTTGGGCCGCCAGTTTCCGAAACGCATCGAGCAACCGTTCGATGTTGATATTCACGGCTTCGATTTGCGGCGCGGCCGGTGTTTTCAGCCAAAGCGGATTAATTTCGTCTATGGTCAGACCATTTGCGCCCGCCGACAACAGAAACTCGGCGTCCCGGCGATCACCACAGCAAATCGGTTTGAATCCGGCGCACGATCTTCCATTTGCGCGCAACCGTCGGAGCAATTGCAGGGCAGTGTGCGTTTTTCCAACACCGGTATCGGTGCCGGTAATGAAGATGCTCACGACGCCGATCTTATGCCGCGCGCGCGTGCTGAGCGACGATGGCCTCCATCATCGAGCGAAAAATCTTTGCGCCGTCAGCGCTTCCAAGCCGCGCGTCACAGGCACGGTCCGGGTGCGGCATTAGCCCGAGCACGTTTCCCTCGCGATTGCAGATGCCAGCAATGTTCTCGATCGAGCCGTTCGGGTTCGCCTCGGGAACAATTCGGCCACGATCGTCGGCGTAGCGCATAATGACTTGCCGGTTGTGATTCAGCTCATGCAGCGTCTTATCATCCGCGAAATAACAACCCTCGCCGTGGGCGATCGGCATTCGGAGCAGAGTTCCTTCTGAACACCCATGCGTGAACGGCGAATCCGGGACTTCTACGCGCAGTGTCACCATCTCGCAGACGAAGCGAAGCGATCGATTGCGGACGAGCGCACCCGGGAGAAGGCCGGCTTCACACAAAACCTGGAAACCGTTGCATGTGCCAAGAACGAGTTTCCCCGCGCGCGCGTCGCTGATCACCGCCTTCATGATCGGCGAGAAGCGTGCGATCGCGCCGCAACGTAGATAGTCGCCGTAAGCGAATCCGCCTGGCAAAACGATGGCATCGTAATCGCGGAGCGACGTTTCTTTGTGCCAGACGTAATCAGCCTGCAGACCTTCGATGCTGTTAATACCCGCGACGCAATCCTGATCGCAATTAGAGCCGGGAAATTGGATGACGGCGAACTTCATGTCGATCTAATGGGCGATTGCCCGCGCGCGTTGTTCCTCATGATAATCGTTCACCACCAGTGCGGCATGAATGACTCCCGGTATCCAGCCCAGTAAGGTCAGGAGGATGCTTAGAAAAAAACTCGCGATCCGTCCGGTCATCAGCACCGCCAGCGGCGGGAGCACCACACAGAAAAAATACCGCAACGCTTTCATTTCTGTTTTTTTCTGATCTGTGACGTCTTGCGCGCGCCGTTGGTCTTCACCAATTCGTAGTCTTCAATTACCGGATTGGAGAGAAGGTCGCGACAAAGGCGGTGCAGCCGCTTCTCAAGATCGGCATCTTCTCCTTCGACATTGATTTCCATATATTTGCCGATCCGAACGCTGCGGACTTCCGGCATGCCAAGATGGCGCATTGCATCGCGAACCGCATTTCCCTGCGGATCGAGCACAGCCTCTTTCGGTTTGACGATTACGTTAACTTTCACGTGTCCCACGCTAACGCGGATTTTCTCCGCAACAAGCGCAAGGCTGTGCCTTTACGGCATTGACGATCCGCGCGAGTATCGCGACGAATGCAACGCATCGGTTGGCGGATTCCAGCGGCGTGGCTTACTCTCTGCATCGTTTGGAGCTCTACCTGGCTCGCAATCAAAGTCGGGCTGCGCGATCTGCCGCCGATTTCCTTCGTTGCGATTCGCTTCCTGATCGCAATCATCGTTCTCACCGCCGTCTCGGCGGGTCGGGTGCGACTTCTGCCGCTGCATCGCGCTGATTACGTTGCGCTTGCGTTTACCGGTATTCTAATGTTCGCGATCAATTACACGCTCCTGTTCTGGGGCGAGCTTCACGTTTCTTCCGGCCTTGCGGCTGTGTTACAGGCCACGATTCCGATTTTCGGGATGATCTTCGCACATTGGATGTTGCCGGATGAGCCATTGCGTTTGCGGAAACTGATTGGCGCATTGCTCGCCCTCGCCGGCGTTGCGCTGATCTGTGCCCGTTTGCTCACTTTCAGCGGTCTGCTCGCGTTTTGGGGTGGCGTTGGAATTTCGTTAGGCGGCGCGGGCGCTGCTTTCTCAAATGTCGTCCTTAAAAAGCGTGCGATTCAAATTGCGCCCGCAATGCTCGCCGCCTGGCAAATGATTTTCGGAACGGTGCCGCTTCTGTTTCTTGGACTCATTGTCGATGGTGACCCAGCGCGATTTCATTGGACGATGATGTCGATCTTCTGCTTGCTTTATCTCGCGGTCATTGGCTCGGCCCTGACATTTCTGCTTCTCTACTGGCTGTTGCCGCGCATGTCCGTAACAAATTTGCAAACCATTTCCCTGATCACGCCGCCGGGCGCGGTCATGCTTGGTTGGTTAATAGGCGGCGAGACTTTTCCGCCTTGGTCTTTATTCGGTGCCGCATTCGTCCTTCTCGGAGTCTGGATGATTTTCCGGCGGGACAAGAGATCAGAGACTGGTCGAGGCCGCAGCCGGCTTTCCCGATCGCGGGTGATGCAATCGGCCATGGCTTTCAGAGATCGCTCCGGCCAGGGTCTGAGCTACGGTCCGTGGCTCGTTGGTCTCGGCGCGGCCCTTTGGGGGACGGAGAGCGCGTGGCGCATTCCACTGAACGAATTATTCGACGCCGAGGTGATCGTTTTTTGGGAACATGTCCTGATTCTGCTAATGTTTCTGCCGCTCCTCCTGCCGAATCTGGGCGAGCTTCGCAAGATCAACATCTCGACGTGGAGCTATTTGCTCTTTTCCGGTTTCGCCGGCTCGGCGGTCGGCACGATCTTTTTCACGCTCGCGCTCAAACACGGAAACCCAACTGTTGTTAACGTCATTCTGAATATCCAGCCGGTGATCTCGACGTTGGGTGCGTTTCTCCTTTTCGGCGATCGCCTCGCGCCGCGTTTTTTTCTCTATGCCGCGATCGCCGTCCTCGCCGGTATTTTTCTCTCTGTGGAATTTCCCGCCCTCATTACAGTTTCGTTTGAGCGCGCCGGGCTCACTCTTGGCACCGGCTACGCCCTCATCTGCGCTTTTTTTTGGGGCGGTTCAACCGTTGCTGGTCGCGGTGTCATGATGGGCATGCCGCTTCGACTTGCAGCCAGTATGCGCATTGTGGTTGGACTGATCTGCATGACGTTGATCCTGTTCGTTTACGGCAAACTCTATGGCGCCGCGCTTTGGCCAGCTGCTGCGCAAACTCACGCCTTCAAAGCGATCGGTTTGCTTATTTTGCTCGCCTCAATCTCGGGCGGTATCCCGCTTCTCATTTACTTCGAAGGATTGCGTCTCACTCGCGCTTCCACCGCCGGGTACTTCGAGATGATGCAAACGCTCGCCGCGGTCTGTATCACCTGGGGATTCTTTCACGCGACACTGCGGGCCCATCAGATCGTCGCCGGCGTCGTGCTCATGGCCGCCGTGGTCATGGTTCAACGCGTTCAAGCGAACGCCGAAGCTAATTAATTACGCCGCCGCGCGGCGCTTTTGTTTTACCAGCGAAGATGTCGATCTCCGCCGACCGGTTGCGCCATTGCCTCCGCGCTTTACCCGCCCAGATTGCGACCGGTTGATGCTCTCTTGTAAAACTTTAACGAGATCGACCACGTTCGTGCTCCGCGGCGCCGCAACCGGTGCAGCCGGTAATGCTTTATTTTTCGCCTTTGTCTCGATCATCTCCATCACCGCATCGCGATACTCGTCGCGATATTTTTCCGGCTGCCACTCCGAAGACATGCTCTCGATCAGCGTATTCGCCATCTTGAGCTCCTTGTCGTTCAACTCCGTCTTTGGGCGATTCAATTCTTCCGGGGTCAGCACCTCGCTCGCGAAATGCATCAGCTCGAGAACGAGAAACAATCCGTCCGGCTTCACCGCCGCCAGATACTCGCGATTTGCGATCACGACTTTGGCAATGCCGATCTTACCCGTTCCGCTCAACGCCTTGTGCAGGAGCGCGTACGCTTTTTCGCCACCTTTCTGTGGCTCGAGGAAGTACGGCTTGTAGAAAAATTTCGGATCCACCAGCTCAAGATCGACGAAGTCGGTAATGTCGATCGAGTGGGTGGACTCGATCCGTACCTTTTCGAAATCTTCGTCGCTTAAAACAATATAGCGGCCGCGCTCGTACTCGAAACCTTTTACGATTTGATCGGCCGGCACTTCTTTCATGTCCGCCTCGGCAACCTTCCTGTATTTGATCGGGCTGAGGTCGCTTTTGCGCAGTTGTCGAAAACTGAGCTTTTCTTCGCGGGTCGCCGGATAAACCGAAATTGGAATATAAACGAGGCCGAAGCTGATACTGCCCTTCCAAGTTGGACGCATAATCAATCTCCTTTTGTTGTTAGACTGGGCGCGGGACTGTCGATTTCCGCCAATTGTGAACAATTGTCAATAACTTCCGCGTTCGAAGCACGAAGCGTTCCGACCTTCCTCAGCTCGCCGCTTCCCGCCTTACTTTGGTGGCTTCTTTGTCTTCGCGCATGCCGAGGAAGACCGGTTGGCGAAGTTTCCCGTCGCGGGTCCACTCCGCGAACTTGATTTGAGCGACGAATTTGGGATTCACCCAGTGCATTTTTTTCATCATCGACGGAGTGATTCCCTGGACCCATTCACCGCCATGTTGCGACGGAAGATCGACAAATGGACAGTGGTCGCGTTCTTCTTCGCGAAATTTCTTGGACAAGACTGACAAAGCCTTCGCCGTGAAACCGCTTCCGACTTTGCCGGCAAATTTGAGACAACTGTCTCTTTTTTTGTTTTTGTCTTCGTAGTAGCCAACAAGGATCGCACCGAAGTGTTTGCGAGAGCCGCTGGGCGGCGTGTAGCCGCCAATTACGAATTCCTGCTCGTTGAGACATTTCAGTTTAATCCAGGTCCCACTGCGCCGCCCCGGCTCATAGACGGATTTGCGCCGCTTGCCGATCAATCCTTCCAGTGAGCGGCGTTTTACTTCGCCAAGCAACGATTTCACATCGCCGCTGATTTCGCCGGAATAGCGGATCGGGTCGCCGGCGTTTTCGCAAACTTTGGCGAGGATTTGCTTGCGTTGTTCGAGCGGCAGGCCGAGCAAACTTTTGCCGTCGAGTTGGAGCAGATCGAAAACGTAAAAGCGCAAAGGCGCTTTTCGTCCTTCCATTTCGAGCGCCTGCAAGAGTTGAAATGAAAAACGCCCTTCTTCATCGAGCGCGACCACTTCGCCATCGATCACGCAGTCGCGCACGGGCAAATTCTTTACTGCCTCGGCAATTTCAGGAAAACGCGCGTCTAATTTGTTTCCGTTGCGGGAGATTAACGAAATCTTGCTCTTGTTCTTAACGGCGATGGCGCGGATGCCGTCGAACTTTAATTCATAAAGCCAATCGCCTTGCGTTGGAGGATTATCGACCAGACGCGCTTTCATCGGTTCGATGAAGCGAGGCTTGGCCGTTGCTACCTTCTTCAGCAGCTCGGGTGCGGCCTGTGCGCTTTCATTTTCGGCGTCGTCGCGTCCTGCTATTCCTCGGTCTTTTTTTTTAAGCGCGGCCTTAATTCGCGCCTTAAATGTCGATCTCTCGCTCGGATTTTTTTCTTCGCGATTCGATTCCCATTCTGCATCGCGCTCTTCCGCGATCTGTTTCATGGTCCGACC
>CATPAT010000170.1 GCA_955652155.1 uncultured Chthoniobacterales bacterium
GCATTCTGCACTAGGTGTGGATAGGGACTCAAGAGCAGTTGGGGCCTCGTAAGATGCAACGAATAGCAGTAGATCTCGAAGTTTCTCGACTCGCAAGCTCGACTTAGCTATCTAAGTCGCAAAGCGAAGTATCGAACCCTCCTTTGGCGATGTCCCGCGTTTAGTTGAAAAGGGGGTGGTTCTCCTGCGGCAGATCGGCCACGATCTGCTGTGGAAAAAACAAACCAAAACACAGGAGAACACCCTTAAAAAAACAATACAGAAGCCTCTGCAAAGAGGCCAGCAGTAAATCAAAACAAGATCTTAGCCTGGAGTGCGCGCTGCCGATGGCGGAGCTGATCAACGGGCTGGGCGATGAGATTGAATCTTTTAGCGCGCAACTGGGGCTGCGGATCATGCGCGCGGTCATGGAGCAGGAGATCGCAAGCCGGCTCGGGCCTCATGGAGAGCAGAGTCATTATCGCCACGGCCGGCAATCCGGTTATGTCGTGTATGGCGGGCGCAAGAGCGCGCTGGAACGTCCGCGGATGCGCACGGTGGATGGGAAAGAGGCGGCGTTGAAGAGTTACAGCGCGTTTCAGCAGGATGGCAAGATGCAGCGGGCGGTGGCGCGCCAGCCGGTGCGGCAGTGTTCGACCCGCAACTATGAAGGGGCGTTGGAGGATTGCCTGGCTGGCTATGGGATAAAGAAAAGCAGTGTCAGCCGGCAATGGAAAGCGGCCAGTGCGGCCGAATTGGAGAAGCTCTGCTCGCGTCCGGTGCCGAATGATCTTGTGGCGCTGGTGATCGATGGAAAACACTTGCGCCAGGACTGCGCGGTGGTGGCCCTGGGAGTGGACGCCGCAGGGGTCAAACAGGTGCTGGGCCTCTGGCATGGGGCGAGCGAAAACTCCACGACTGTCAAAGCGTTGCTCGAAGACGTGGTCGAGCGCGGGCTCTCCACCAGCCGCTCGATCCTGGTGGTGCTCGATGGAGCCAAGGCGCTGCGCAAAGCGGTGGGGGACCTTTTCGGTGCGCGCGCTTTGGTGCAACGCTGTCGCGTCCACAAACGGCGCAACGTGCTCGAGCACCTCCCGCCCGATCGTCAGCGACAAGTCTCCTGGCGGCTCAAAGCGGCCTGGGCCGAAACCGATCCGCGCAAAGCTGAGGCCGAACTGCGCAAGATCGTGCACTGGCTCCAAGCGATCAGTCCCGGCGCGGCCCGCAGCCTCGAGGAAGGGCTGGCAGAGACCTTAACCATTACCCGCCTGGGGCTACATGAAGACTTAATCAAAACCTTTGCCTCCACCAACCTGATCGAGAGCTGCTTCTCCCGCACCGAGGAGTTCACCCGGCGCGTCAAACGCTGGCGCAGCGGGGAAATGTTCCTGCGTTGGAGCGGCGCCGCGCTCTTATTCGCCGAAAAAGGCTTTAGAAAAGTGCGTGGTTACCGCCAACTCCACCAACTCAGCGCTGCGCTCCAAAATTTAACCCTTGACAGTAATCAAGTTGCCGCTTAACAAACCAATGAGAACCAACCCGTTTTCAACTAAACGCGGGACATCCCCCCTCCTTTGGAGACCTCTACCTAATGAGAACAGGGATCCTCGATATTCTGCTCTGTCCAAGGTGTAAAACAGGAAATCTGCGACTAAGACTCGGGAATTCTTCTATTTCAAATGGACGGGTAGAAACGGGAGTTCTATACTGTGATGGTTGTGATTCGTGTTACGACATTCGCAATGGTGTACCGGACTTGCTGATTGGTGCCCATTCCCCCTCTGTTCAAAATGCATTCTCGCAGCAATGGAAACTTAGACATGAGGGAATTATCGCCGAAGATGGAGAGGCTCTCTATTTCTTTAGCGTATCGACTCGTGCAATGCAGATTTGGTCGACCTTGTTTCCTTCGGGCAAGTCTCCGGAGCTAGTCCTCGATGCGGGATGTGGAACTGGTGATTTGACTGCCGAATTGGCGAATCGCCATTCTCAAGTTCAGTTCGTTGGAATGGATTTCTCGGAAACAATCTACGAGAATGCCCGCAAGCATGCCGAGACCACAAATATCGATTGGATACGTGGCGACGTGAGTAATCCGCCTTTTAAAAAAATGGTTTTCGATGGTGTGTATTCCTCTGGCGTACTCCATCACACGAGCAATTCCCGGCAAGCCTTTGGCGCAGTCTCAAACCTTATCAAAAGCGAAGCAAGATTTTTTGTGTGGCTCTATCCGTTACCTCACGAGACTCGGAATCCAAGGTATTGGAGTTTCTATTATCGAGTTCGAGACTGGTTGTTCCTTGGCATCGGACACCATCTACCACCGAGACTTTTAGCTACCGTACTACGAGTTTTTCTGCTCCCCACGTTGCTGCGTGGGAGGGCCTTCTACAATAGCCTTACATTTGTGCTATTTGATGACGTTGCGCCCAAGTATCAGTATCGGCATTCCAAGAGCGAAGTAGAGACTTGGTATCGCGAAGAGAACTTCCGCGAAGACTTCCAAGTCCTATGGGATGGGGCATACGTAGCAACAAAGAATATTGCTGCTGAAGCGCGATCGGAATGATTGGGGTCGCCGTCTGGCCACATGTCTGGCGTAGCCCATTGCGTTCCCCCGTGTAGACATGACATACGTTGTACACTAAGGTGTTCGCCGAATGATGACTGAATCGAAATCGGCGATGCACCCGGCTTTACTCGTTCTAGAAGACGGAACTGTTTTTAATCGTTATCGATTTGGTGCCATTGGCGACGCAGTCGGCGAAGTCGTATTCAATACGGCGATGACCGGGTATGAGGAGATCCTCGGCGATCCCTCGTACTCAGGCCAAATTGTTGTGATGACCTATCCGATGATTGGGAAACTATGGGATTGCCCGCGAGGATTTCGAATCACGAGGAGTCTATCTGTCGGCAATAGTCGTTAAGGAACCCAGTAGCATCGCTTCGAATTGGCGACACGAAAAAACGTGGGAATTTTTCGACTACTTCCGACTGCACCAAAATCTCGCCTCACATCATTGCGATGTGGCAGAATTCGCACCCCCGGCTCCTTTCGATGCAATTTATTCGATCAGCGTGCTCGCACACATGCCGCGGGTCGTCAGGGAAGAGATCTTGCGACGATGTGCTATCTGGCTGCGCCCGGCGGGTATCCTTTTACTGGCCATAGAGGTAATACTTTCCAGTGACTTCCTTTGGAATCGCTCAGAGGGCTCGGAAGTGGAGCCGCCGATCCAGCATGGTACAGTGACTGATGTCGTAGACCAACTTGTTGAGCTCGGATTTCAAATCAACGAATCCAGAATAGTGCGAGGCGTCTACAAATCGCGCACCGATTTATTGTTCATCAATTGAACTGGGGATGCCGTCGATCACAATCGCACAACAGAAGGTGTTGACTGAAAATTTCCGTCCTAAGTACGCATTGCGACTTTCAGAATCTGGCACAGCATTCCCGTTTCCTGTCAACGAAGGTGCTTTGAGAAAGTTTTTCCGGAGTATACTGAATGGCCGAAGGACTTATGTTCGTCTACTTTGGGGAGTTAAGATCGCCCGATTCTTTTCCATCTGCTTTGAATGATATCGCAAAATGATTTCCAGCGCCGTTGGCTTGCGATAGAGCAGCCGGTGCTGAATGCGGTGCGTCGGGTAGGGAAAAGTGGCCGCTATATTCTGGGCGAGCAAGTTCAAGCGTTCGAAGCCGCGCTCGCAAAAGGGTGGGGAATTGAGCACGCAGTTGGTGTGGCCAACGGGATGGATGCTATTGAGATCGGATTACGTTGTCTCGGATTGGCCCACGGCGACAAGGTGTTAACTACACCGCTCTCTGCCTTTGCTACAACGCTTACTATCATTCGCGCGGGCGGCGTTCTGGTCTTTGTCGATGTCGACGAGGGCGGGGGGAATCGACCTGGGTCAGTGTCGCGAACTGCTTGAGCGGGATCCTGAAATTCGGCATTTCGTTCCAGTTCATCTTTACGGGCACGCGCTTGACATGAATGAGCTAAAAGAACTGAAGGACGATTTCGACCTTTCGATAGTGGAAGATTGCGCTCAAGCAATTGGTGCATCGCACAGCGGTGTTTCCGTCGGCACGGTTGGACAACTGGCAGCCACAAGTTTTTATCCGACTAAAAACCTGGGAGCACTTGGCGACGGCGGCGCTGTTTTAACAGACGATGAGGAGGTTGCAACCAAAGCAAGGGTGTTGCGAAACTACGGACAGTCGGGCCATTACGTCCATGACGAGCTAGGGAGCAACTCCCGGCTTGACGAACTCCACGCAGCTATTCTTCGCGATGCCATGCTTCCCAACCTTGAGGCATGGACAGCGCTCAGGCGAAAAACGGCTCGGCTCTATCTCGATGCAATCCGCATTCCCTTAATACAAATGTGCCTACCTTCGACCAGTGCCGACCCTGTCTGGCATCTATTTCCCATCCTGGTCGGCGAAGGTATGCGCGACAGTTTGCGCGAACATCTGCGGGAGGTGGGCATTGACACGGCCATCCACTATCCGCGCATTATCCCCGAGCAACAGGCTCTCACGAAAAACACTCGATTCGAAGTCCCTTTTGAGCCGACCAACGCCCGTCGCTTTGCCGCCGAAGAACTTTCCCTTCCTATCCACCCGTTTTTAATAGAGACGGAAATCCGTCAGGTGATCGACGCGTGTAACAAATGGGAGCCGCGCGGTTCTGCCGCGCACTAATAGCAATTCCAGCCTCACAACGTCTAGCTATCGAACCGCGTTCCGGAATTCCTCATAGTCGCGATAGTAACCCTTCTCGTGATACACTTCGGAGGCGAGAACAGTGCAGACCGACCCGGAGGAAAAATTTTCGAGCTCGCGCCAAATTAGGGCCGGAACATACAAGCCGGTATAAGAGCGATTAAGGTGGTATCGCTTAGTATCCGTACCGTCATCAAGGCATAACATCGAAACTCCCCGACATCGCATTAATAAACTGCTGACAAGTCTTGAGCGCATGGCCTGCCAGAGTAGCACCTCCGGGAACATCATAAAGGTAGAAAACCCGCTTGATCTCGAACGGCACATGCCGACCACCTTCAATGGGCGCGAGATTGCCTTCCGGATCCGTTATTTTCGGTAGGTCGATCAGTTTGCAATTTTTGAGATTCATTGTGCGGTTCCGACGTGATGAATGCTATCGCCCGCTGTCGAAGGCTAATACTCCTGTCTCAGGTTAAGCCGCGACGGCCCTGGAAGCAATTTGGGGAAAAAGAAAAAGGAAAAAGGGGTCAGTCAACGATTATTGCTTCGAGCGGATTTCGCACCACGATGATCGTGCGCAGCTCCGGGACGATCGCGCGCCAGAACGGCAGAGTCAGACTGTTCCGTGGATCCTTCCAACCCCACACCTTTGATCGGCTGAATGCGGAGACAAGAGTCCACGC
>CATPAT010000171.1 GCA_955652155.1 uncultured Chthoniobacterales bacterium
CCACAAGACTATAAAAAAGCAGTCGAGCTTTTTGAGAAAGCTCCAGCGCAAGGATATGCGCAAGCTCAGGACGGTCTCGGCTGTTTATACGCGCAGGGGAAAGGCGTACCCCAAGACTATAAAAAAGCAGTCGAGCTCTACGAAAAAGCGGCTTCTCAAGGTTACGCGCACGCTCAAATGGCTCTTGGTTTATTATACGCGAAAGGTGCTGGAGTGACGCAGGATTATTATCGCAAGACAAAATAGTCCTGGATTACCAGTGACCCATTGAAATACTTTGAAAAGGGTCTCCCATCATATCGCGACACGTCCAAATCAGCCACGCTCGAGATGCTGTCTGTCACGTCAATGAAGCTGTCTTTGTCTAAAGGCCTTTGGAAATATCTAAGGGTCAGTAATGGCGCGGCCTTCTCTCCATCCTGCAATTCGCTCGGCACGGGAAACGTCCAAGTTTTTAGAGGGTCGCGTGGCTCCGTGTAGCGAAGCCGCTCTTTGCTTCCGCTGTATTCATTCTGTCACGAAGTTCGTAAGATCATTTTAACCAGCGGATTTTCTTCAGATCGCTTCCAACGACCTTGAACTCGGGATCACCGGTGACCAGCTCGGCGTTTCGTGTCTTAGCCAAAGCAGCCGCGAAGCAGTCGGCGTAAGACATTTTCTTTGTCGCTTTGAACAGAGCCGCCTGACGCACAAGCTGAAGGTCATCCGCATCCACCGGGACCAGCTCAATTCGCATCCCGGCGATCTCATGGGCTTTCGCGTCCGCTACGTCTTGTGAAGCCCCACGCAGGATCGAATAGTAAATCTCCCCCCAATTCACTACGCTCATCAAAAGCTTCGGGGTTCCGCTCTCTGCCTTGAGCAAAATCTTTTCAATCTCATCGGCGCCGGGCTCGTCGTTGAAAAGGACCATCAGCGCATGGGCGTCCAAAACCATAGTCGCCATGATTAGAACTCCCGTTCGCGTTTCCGCTCAGACATGAACACCTCCATGGCCTTCGTGCCTTTCAGCGATCCACGCAGACGCCGATAATGCTGGGCTGTAAGCGGCTTCAGGACGATGTGATCGTTATGCTTGTAAACAACCGCACGCGTTCCCTCATTGATTTCGAAATCTTTGCGCAGCCAGCGCGGGATCACTACTTGCCCTTTAACTGTGAACGAGACTGTGTCCGTCTTCTGTGTTGCACTCATGAGTAATAGTCTTACCATATGGAAATAAGTAAGTCAATAGATGTTTTGTTTGAAATAATAATTTTGGTGCACCTGAGCTTCAACATTACAACTTACGCGCGTTGGCGCACATGCGCGCTGCGTGCGAGCATTGCGCCATGCCGCCCCTGACTTACGCCAGTTATCTCGATCTGGAGAAGCTGCTCACGCTGCAGAAGCCGCGCTCCACGCCGCCCGAGCACGACGAGATGCTGTTCATCATCATTCACCAGACCTACGAGCTTTGGTTCAAACAACTGCTCCATGAGTTCGAGAAGATAAAGAACGATTTCTCCGCGGGCGATCTGTTCGGCGCGATCCATTCGTTTAAGCGCGTCCGGACAATCATGAAGACGCTCGTGGCGCAGGTGGACATCCTCGAGACGATGACGCCATCGTCGTTCTCGAGTTTTCGTGATCGGCTCGAGACCGCGTCGGGATTTCAGTCGGTGCAATTTCGAGAAATTGAGTTCGTGCTTGGATACAAAAGACAATCAACGCTCGCCTATGTGAAGCCGGATTTCCCGGGCGCTGACCGCCTTCAACAGCTGCTTAACGAGCGGACGGTCATCGATCACTTCTACGATTTTCTTGCTACGCGTGGCGCGCAGATTCCCGCCGACCTGAAGAATCGCGACCTCTTGCAGCCAAATGAGCCCAACGAGCACGTGCAGAAAGAAATCCTTCGGCTCTACCAGAGCGCACCCGAAGTCTCGATCCTTTTCGAATTGATGACCGACTTCGACGAAGGATTGCAAGAGTGGCGCTACCGGCACATCAAATTGGTCGAGCGGACGATCGGCGCGAAGCATGGCACCGGCGGGTCGCCCGGTGTGCCGTTTCTGAAGGAGTCATTGTTCAAGCCGGTCTTCCATGATCTGTGGGCGATCCGTCACCAAATGTGAGTCCGAGCCCGGACTGGCATAAGGAAGAATCTGGAAGCCATGAAGCCAGAAAACGAGATTAATCAGGAACGGAGGAAAGCAGGAACGGGAAAATCTTTGGATTCCGGGAACATGCTTTTCTCATCGTTTCCTGGTTTCCTGATTCGTTTAATTAGGGCAGGCCGAGAAATTCGCGGGCGGTTCCCGAGAGCAGTTGCGCCTTTTCTTTCGAAGAGAGTTCTTTGATCGATTCGATGAGTTTGCCTGGATGTGCTTCGCCGAGCGGGAACGGGTAATCCGAACCGAACGCGACGCGTTCGGCGCCGAAAAGTTTAAGCAACAACCTAAGCGCGTCGGGATCGTGAACGAGTGAGTCGACGTAGAACCGCGCAGGCGTGACGCCTTTGCGGTTATCGGTGCGCGCAAGATATTTTCTCGGGTTCGTTTTGTTTTCCGTCGCGACCAAATCCGGTCGCACATGGAACGCGTGTTCGATGCGGCCGATTGTAAATGGAAACGAGCCACCGCCGTGCGCGAAAGCGACGCGGAGTTTCGGGAACCGCTCGAAGACGCCGCCGAACATCATCGAACAGATCGCGAGCGAACTCTCGGCCGGCATGCCGACGAGCCACGGCAGCCAGTAGTTCGGCATGCGCTCTTTGCCAGCCATGTCCCATGGATGAACAAAAATCGACGCGCCGAGCTGCTCGGCGGCGCTCCAAACGGGCCGAAGTGCCGCGTTGTCCAGATTCAAGGTATCGATGCGACCTGAGTGCGGGTTCGGATCGACATGCGTGCCGATCTGGGCGCCGCGCAAACCCAATTTACGGACACATCGTTCCAGTTCGTCCGCCGCCAGATCGGGATCCTGGAGCGGAACCGTGGCCAGCCCGGCGAACCTTTTC
>CATPAT010000172.1 GCA_955652155.1 uncultured Chthoniobacterales bacterium
CGGGCTGAGAACAAGATGCTGCTTCGGCTAGAAAATCTGGATACTGACTTGCGGCCGCCGGCGGGCGTTGTTGAGGCAACAAGACAAGAGGTCGAGCTTGATAGAGCAAATAGCTATCTGCCGTTTCTTGGTTCCAACGAATTGCGAGAGGCCGCCGCGGCCCTGGTTAGCCGGTTGTCAGGTGTGCATTACGTCTGGAACCATTCGACCATCATTTGTGCGGGAGGATTGAACGGTATCCTAAATGTGTTGCTCACTCTCCTTGAAGCCGGCGACGAAGTCGTAATGACTGATCCGATCTATGTCGGCCTCATAAATAGGGTTCGCCTTGCAGGTGGGGTACCCATCTTTGTCCCATATCAAATGGCCAACGGCACATGGAAGCTTGATTGCGACAAATTGCGAGAGGTGATAACCCCAAGGACCAAAGTATTCCTAATGATGAGCCCATCAATGCCGACGGGCATGGTATTCACACGCTACGATTGGGAAATCATCTGCGCGACTTGTTGCCGAGTTGGGGCGTGGTTGCTCTACGACAGTGCGATGGAGCGGATTCTCTATGATGGACTCGAGTATGTTCACCCCGGGTCGTTTCCGGGGATGGCCGAACGTACGATTACGGTTGGGTCAGTCTCGAAAGAATACCGAATGATCGGCTGGAGGGTCGGTTGGATTGTCGCGCCGCCACTGGTCATAAACGATACTGCTCTGGTCACGATAACCAATGCCGTTTGCCCGGTGGGGATCGCACAAAAAGGTGCAACCATTGCCCTATGCGCGCCGGATTCAGACGTTGCTTCTGCCACACAAGAATGGCAACGACGGCGTGACATAATGTTAGAGGAGCTTGACGGCTTTTCGGTAGTCAAGCCGCAGGGCGGGTGGTCGATGCTAATGGATGCATCCCCTTTGGGATTTACCGGCGCTGAGTTTTCGAAGCGCTTGCTAGACAAAGGTCAAGTCGCCGCTACAGCGATGACTGGGTGGGGAACCGACCGCAGCGACCGTTTCGTTCGATTTGTCTTTTCTAATGAACCGGTGGGGCGCCTTAAAGGTTTGCGGGCTCGAATCCAAGCTGCCATCGGATAATTTAGAAGTCGCGGGCACGGAGAATTATTTTCTCTGGCGTCCAGTTATTTAATGTCCTAAAATGTCGTATAAATGTCATTCAGGACAAAAGGGAGGTTGATGGAGAATGAAGTCAAGGTATCGTGAAGACGAAGCGAATCGGTATCATAGGCTTTGATGATGTCGTCGCGATCGATCTCGCTGGCCCGGCCGACGCCTTTGCGGTGGCCAACGAAACGGAGAACGATCCGAAACCGGCTTACGAGGTATTGGTTATTTCGCCGTCAAGCAGGCCATTCATATCGGGATCCGGCCTGGTCTTCAAACCCCAGCGAATCTTTAAGAATGCTCCACCCCTAGATACGCTCATTGTGCCCGGAGGAAGCGGATTACGCAAACCGGCCATTAATAGATCCGTCTCGACCTTCATCAAAGCGCGCGCCAAATCCACTCGTCGCATCGCATCTGTGTGCAGTGGGATTTATGGTCTCGCCCCAACCGGCCTTCTGGACGGACGCAACGTCACGACGCATTGGGACCAAGCTCGCAACGTTGCACGGCAATTCCCCGATCTAAGAGTTAATGAGAACGCGATCTTTATTAAAGATGGACAGTTCTATACCTCGGCCGGCGCTACAGCTGGTATCGATCTCGCCCTTTCCCTTATCGAAGAAGATTATGGTCGGCAGGTTTCCTTAACCGTCGCGCGGCAACTAGTCGTATATCTAAAACGCTCTGGTGGGCAGGAGCAGTACTCCGAGCCGCTGCGATTTCAAACCGAGTCCGTTTCGCGCCTCTCTGAGTTAACCACCTGGATTTATACCCATTTAAACGACGATTTATCAGTCGAGGCCCTTGCGGGAAAAGCATGTCTTTGTCCGAGGCACTTCAGCCGACGGTTCAAGGCCGACGTTGGCACGAGTCCGGCGGGCTTCGTCGAAAAGCTCCGGCTCGACGAGGCGCGGCGCCGGCTTTCTAACGGAGACAATAGTGTCGAAAATGTTGGCATGTCCGTAGGATTCAAGAGTGCAGATGCCTTTCGGCGTGCTTTTGAGCGAAGGCTAGGAGTTAGTCCGAGCGACTACCGGCGACGCTTCAGTTCCGCTGCCAAAGTTCTATCAGTTCAGCAGCAGCGGCGGGAATCGAAAAAGCTCTCGAAGGCCGCTTGAGTGATCTTGCTCCGATTCAAGACCAGTTTTACGTGTGACTTTATTGATAATTCGTTATGAAGCTCGGACGTGCTTAAGCAAAGCGGACAAGTATCCGGTCGACAGCATAACTTATTACTCAATGCGAGCCATTCGACATTACCGGCTGCAACGGCTTCTGATGTTGTAAGTACGCGCTCGGTCGGGCCCCGAATTTCCGCTCGAAGGCTTCTTGAAAAGCCAAGGAGGTCCTAAAACCAACGGATTCCGAGACTGTCCGAAGCGTTTTCTGCCGTTTCGAGAGCCGACGGCGCGCTTCGTTTAGCCGCAAATTCTGCACAAAATCACGTGGAGGCTCTCCCAAAATGCTCTTAAATACTTTACTAAAATGGCTCGGACACATGCATGCCCGCCGCGCTAATACTTCTACTGACAGATCGGCGTCAAGATTCCTCATAACCCAAGCGACAAGCTCGGAAAAGCGGTCAATCGGGTGGTTGTCCGAAGAATCGCCCTCGGGAGGAAGTTCGTCCTGGTCTTCTTTCGTAAGACGAAGCGCTAGCTCTTGCTCCACTGATTGAGCGACGGACGGGCCATAATCTTCCTGTATCATCGCTAGAGACAGGTTAACACCTCCGCTAAGTCCGGTTGTCGTATAATAAGGACCATCTCGAACGAACGATTTTCTATGGTCGATTTTCAGTCGCGGAAACTGCCGCGCCAACTCCCTCGCGAAGCGCCAATGCGTCGTGACTTCGCGCCCATTGAGCAAACCGGTTGCGGCCAGTGCTTTGACCCCGGTGCCTACAGCACCAATTCGGCGTGTGTGATTAATACGGTTCAGAATCCATGTGCTTATTTTGTCGGTAACATCTGCCCTTAAAACGCCGGTACCACCCGCGATGACAATCGTGTCTAGTTCGGGGGCAGCGCTCAGGGTGTGTTGCGCTTGGAAAAGAAAGCCGGTCTCTGTGCGAAACCGATCTGAGACTGCGCCGATCGTGTGAACTTCATAACAAGGAATGCGATTGCCATAGCCATCGTCCAAAGCAGCCGTGGCAAAGGTATCAGCCGGTGCCACGAAGTGTGACGCCGTTACTTGTTCGAATCCTATCAAGCCCACGCTCTTCGGTCTGAAGGCTAATACCGGATCGCGACCATTGATCATCACAGAGAGATTCTTCTCTGTCGTTCAAAATAAACCTAGGACTTCAAAGCGACAAAACGAGCTATCCGTTACCATCGGTTGTGGCGTAGCGACTAAGATATCTTTGTGTTATTTCTGTGACGACCGGTGCGACTGCCTTTTGTCGTTCAAACTCGTTCAATTAAAAAATAGTGATGAATGACTGAATGAGGGTCGTGCGGGATTCGTTAGGCCAGGCGAAGAGGTGCTTCGACTAAGAAATAATAACGCGCTGCGCTTCGACCGATTTCCATCGCAAAACTAGCGCAGGTCTGCACCGGAGCCGCTTCGTTTTGGAAGTCTCCAATTGTCGTATTTATGTCCTCACACCCCGAATCACCGTCTCGGTAGTCTCCGTGGCAACAGCTACAGCCCAACAAGATTCAAACCATGGAGAAACCAATGATTAAGAACATCACTAAATTTTCAATTCGCGTCGCTCTTGCAGCCGCCGTCGCATTTCCATTAATCATCGCGATGAGCGCGCGCGCTCAAGAGCCGGCGCCGCCACCGCCGACAGGAACAAATGTCGCACCGACCGGTGCTCCAGCCGCAACTGAGGCAACCGCCGAGCGCGTTATCGTGACCGGTTCCAACATTCCGACTGCGGAAGAAGTCGGTCCAAACCCGGTCGACACCTATCGCCGGGATGACATCACTCGGTTAGGTGTGCGCACTCCGACCGACCTGATCTTGAGAATTCCGGCAGCGACTGGATCAAACACGACTGAGAACAACACCAACGGTGGCGATGGCAGCACCCGTATCAGCCTCCGTGGTATCGATCCAAAAGAGACCCTGGTTTTGCAGGACGGCCGACGCCTTGTCATCGCGGCAAGCACGGCCACCACCGCTTCTGTTGATTTCAACCGGTTCCCGCTTGGTTTGATCGATCACATCGACATCCTGAAGGATGGCGCGTCGCCGATTTACGGCACCGAAGCTGTGGCTGGCGTGGTCAACGTGTTCTTGATCCACCGCTTCCGTGGTTTGGAGGTTTACGCCAGCTACGGCAACACGAACCTTGGTTTCGCCAATGATCGCGGTGAAGAAACGGGCTACATGCTCGCCGGTACCGGTGACGACAAGACAAACATCGTGGTTTTCGCGGGGATTTACAACGCGGCGGCCATTTACTCGCGCGATGCCCAGATTTCGCACGACGCGGACAAGAACCAGTTTGGCGGGGCCGACGGTCGGAGCGGCAATTTCCCTGGGCGCATCACCACCCGGGAGTTCCTTGGGGATGCGCAGCAACCGTTCAAGTCTATTCTTGGTGGTTTAAGGTCACCCACACCGCACCTAGCCGCGAACCAGTTTACTGACACTCAATATACGAACCGGGGTTTCACCCCCACTTCTGCGATCACGAGCGAGCGCGCGTTCTTTAACTTCGCCGACCTGACTCCAGCAATCGCCGCCACCGACCGCGAATATCTCTACGGCTCGTTTGACCGCGATATTTGCGACAAATACCTGACCGTATTTGCGGACTTCGAATACTTC
>CATPAT010000173.1 GCA_955652155.1 uncultured Chthoniobacterales bacterium
ACATCGACGAGCAAAATCACGTCAACAACACCGTTTACTTGCGCTGGATCCAGGACGTTGCGACTGCGCATTGGAAATCGCTCGCCAGCGCGGAATCGCAGGCCGCCATTGGTTGGATCGTGCTGCGGCACGAGATCGATTACAAAATGCCGGCGAGTGTGGGCGACGAGATCCTGTTGCGCACCTGGGTTGGTAAAGCAAGCCGGCTCAAATTCGAGCGCTTCACCGAAATCCGACGCAAGTCCGGTCGCAGCGACACAGAGTCGTCCGGAGGCAAAATCGATCCGCGACAGCACGGATTCGCCGTGGCGAATAATCAAGTTCTCGCTCAAGCGCGCACGCTCTGGGTGCCGATCGATGTTCGCACTGGCAAACCGACACGCGTCTCCGCCGAACTCCGCGCGCGATTCTCCATTTGAAGCAGTTTTGAAACTCGTTCGCTGCCCAGCTCACTCGCTCCTACCCTCGTCGCTTTACCTTCTATGTCGCGCGTCCCACGCGCTCCATTCTACTTTCTAATTCCTACTTCGTTTGGCGACTTAAGCGGCCAAAGCCTTCCACTCTTCCGGCGTTAACTTCAGTTTCGCCGCGGCGACGTTGTCCTCGAGATGTTGAACGTTCGACGTGCCGGGGATTGGCACCATTACCGGTGACCGTTGCAACAGCCAGGCCAGCGCCACTTGATAAACACTCGCGTTGTGCGCTTTCGCCACCGCGTCGAGCGTGGTCGACTTCACGCCCCGCCCGCCGCCGACCGGAAACCATGGCAGGAAGCCAAGATTTTCTTTCTCGCAATAATCGAGTTCTTTTTCCCACTTCCGGTCGTTGATGTTGTATCGGTTCTGAATACTCACGATTGGCAGAACTTTACGCGCCCGCTCAATTTCCGACGTCGACACTTCCGATAATCCAACGTGCCGGATTTTCCCCGCGCTCTGCATTTCCTTGAGCGCGCCGAGCGATTCTTCCATCGGCACCTTTGAATCGACGCGGTGCAACTGATACAAATCGATCCGGTCCAGTTGGAGCCGCTTTAAACTTTTATCGACGCAACCTTTGAGATAATCGGGGTGACCGTTCGGCACCCACTGACCGGGTCCAGGCCGGGTGTTACCGCCTTTGGTCGCGATGACAAGCCCCTTCGGATAAGGATGGAGCGCTTCGGCGATGAGCAGCTCGTCCGTTTCCGGTCCGTAGGCGTCGGCGGTATCGATCAAATTCACACCGAGTTCGACTGCGCGCTTTAGCACTTTGACCGCGTTTGCGCGGTCGGGTGGCCACCCCCAAACGCCTTCGCCCGTAAGACGCATCGCGCCGAAACCGAGCCGATTGACTTCGAGATCGCCGCCGATCTTGAAAACCGGGCTCGTCGCGGTTCCCGGGGCGGATGGCGATCCTAGGATTTTTCCGCCCGCTAAAATAGTGGCTCCCGTCGCCACACTGAGCCCAACAAATCTTCGCCGTGTAATTATCTTGTTCATCTAGTCTTGCAACTCCTCTCTAATAACCAATAACTAATAACTCATAAACTGCACCTACGGGACGCGCGCTGTCGGCATGTAAAAATTAGATGGTTGCAGCACCAGACGGTCCGAGTCCCACGTTGCGGTGAAGATGTAAACCTGGCCCGACTTGATCGTGAGGGCCATCGAAGTTGGCCGCCGCGCCTCCGTGTTCGGCAGCGCCAGCACGGTCACCACATGTCGCCCGGCCGAGAGCACACCGCCGTAATGCTGGTTCCGCCCGATATTCGCCACCTTCTTGCCGTCGATCGACATCCGGATCGAGAGATGAGTTCCAAAGTTTGGCGTCCGCTGCACAATCAAGCGCCCGACTTTCCCGGTAAGAGCGGGACTTACTTTGCTGATGCGCTCGCGCGCCTGCGCACCAGTGCCGGAAGCGAAGATTGCCAAAACGAGAGCGAGAACAAAAAAGACCCTGGCGACGAAATTCCTCCTCATGTCTCGACTTTATAATCCGCCCGAACAGCAGACAAATAACTATTAATATTGAGCGTTCGACGTTTTCCGTCTTCTCCCATTCTCCTCAACCCCCAACCTCCCTTGTCGCGCCGTAATCCGTGAAGCGGATCAACTGCTCAACCCCCTCAGCACTTATCACTCTTTTCGGCACGGTCGCTGCTGCCTCAGACGGGTCATGAGCGCATCCGCCCTCCGGATCTTGGCCGTCGATAACGAGCCATCCGTCATCTTTTCCCTCCGCTACATCTTCACTGGACCGCGCTACGACCTGACCGGTGTCGAAAACGGGGACGCCGCGCTCGCCAGGCTCGATTCCGGTTTGGAGCAGTTCGACATCATCATTGTCGATCAAAAAATGCCGCACTTAACCGGCGTGGAATTGGTCGACGAAATGAGAAAACGCGGCGTCAGCAGCAAGATCATGGTTTTGTCGGCGCACCTTTCGTCCGAGGTGCGCGCCGCCTACGAACGCATGGACGTCCACCTCATGTTCCCGAAACCGTTCGACGTTCGCCAACTCCGTACCGCCGTCGACCAACTGGCGGCGTGATCGGTATGCGCGTCTTAATCGCCGATGACCAGCGGGACGTGGGAAGGTCGCTGGAGGACCTGGTTCGTTGCTGCAAGCACGATATCGTCGGCGTAGTTGGTTCGGGCTTGGAAGCGATTCAAGCTTACAACCGGTATCATCCCGATCTCGTGCTAATGGATTACTGGATGCCGAAACTGAACGGCGCGACCGCCTGCCGCAACATTCTCGCCAAAGATCCGAGCGCGCGCATCATTCTCGTTTCCGGCTGGGCGCCATCGGACGACACGCTTGAATCGGGCGCGATCGCCATCTTGCCGAAACCGTTGAATCTGGACCGGCTCGAAGCCGCGCTTCACGACGTGGCTGAATCATTGCGAGCGGCCGTGGAAGCAACGATTTCCTGACCTCGCGCGCTTGCGCGCTTCTTTCCGCATTCCGACCTCTGATCTCTGATCTCTGTCTTCTGTTCTTCCGCCGTTCCCGCTCAACTCCTCAACTTCCTCCTCCCGCTTTTCAGCGTTTCCTGATAGATTTCGCCTCATGCAAATCACGACAATGGTTGGATCGCATTGCGACGACACCCACACCGCTTTTCGGACGGACCCGCCGCTTACCAAAGAAATTTTGGATTGTGCGATCACCCATTTTTTTCCGGCTGGATTGGGAGACATGCTTTCGACCAGGGACGGACTGTTGGTGGTGGCGAGAGTTGGAATTCCAAGTAGCACCGTTCAAGATTACGCCCGGTATTTGACCAGCGCGGAAATGCGAGTCCGCAAACAACAGGCAACAGGCGGAACAAAGCGACAAGTTAGTTTACAAAATCGAGCCAACGAATCGGGTTTGCCCTTGGAATAAAACAGAAAAGCCGCCGAGGCATTCGTGCGCCCGGCGGCTTCTGAAAACTAAATTTCTACTTCCTACTTTCTGCTTCAGCTCATCCCGAGAGAATCGAGCGTCGGCTCGTCGATCACCGCCGTCGCCACGAGTCCTTGATCGGCCTGATAGTCGGCAAGCGCCTGCCGGGTCAATGGCCCGAGCAAC
The DNA here is from genome assembly GCA_955652155.1 of uncultured Chthoniobacterales bacterium. Taxonomy (GTDB): domain Bacteria; phylum Verrucomicrobiota; class Verrucomicrobiia; order Chthoniobacterales; family UBA10450; genus AV40. Next base: position 3,559 of record CATPAT010000173.1, read on the forward strand.
CCATCCACTTCACCCTGGTAGTAGCCCATCTGTTGCAGCTCAGCCTGGACGTCCGCGATCACTCGGTCCGGCGGCTCAGCACGATGACCCACATAGATCGGGGCATCGTAGGCATAATACTCGGCCGAAGAATCGTAACCCCATGCCGGATACCAGTAGCCATTGTTCCAATAATAGTAACCGCCACCGATTAACTCGACGCGAGTGTAATGCGAGCTGTACCAGCCCCGATCGTGCCGTTCCGGATGATACGA
>CATPAT010000174.1 GCA_955652155.1 uncultured Chthoniobacterales bacterium
AAATGGCTGATCAACTAACAGGCCTGTTATCCCCCGTCCTTAGATCGCGCCGAATGGCCGCGGTCACGCCGTTCCTTGGACAGGGACCTTTACTCGATATCGGTTGCGGCACCGGCGCATTAGCTCGCGACGTTGACTCAACACGATACCTCGGGGTGGATCAGGACGAAGAGTCGATCGCGATCGCGAAAAATCTTTTCCCGGCGCATCGTTTTCTCACGCTCGCGGACTTCGCTCAATCACAGAATGATAATCAGTTTGAACGCATTGTTGGCCTGGCGGTGATCGAACATGTCGAGGACCCGCAAAAGTGGCTGGTCTGGTTGCGAACGCTCTTGAAACCTGGCGGTCAGGTGGTCCTAACGACCCCTCACCCATCGGTCCGTCAGCTCCACGAATTTGGCGGACGCATCGGCCTCTTCAGCCGCGAGGGGGCAAGGGAACATCGGGAACTGATAAATCGACATCGCATGATACAACTCGCCGAGACGAGCGGGTTCCGCATTCAGCATTTCCGTAGGTTTCTGTCGGGATGTAATCAACTGTTCGTCCTCGAACCAATTTAACTCTGTCATCCCGAGCGGAGGGACCTCACAGTCGAAGTTTTGAACGCCCAACTCAATCAGTGTCAGTGTGATCGTCCAGCCTGTGAGAGGTCCTTCACTTCGTTCAGGATGACCGCATAAGAAGGCCGCGCCTGGCGCAAATCGCCGCTAAAAAAACGCAACCGACCGGCAGCAGCTGGTTTACGACTGTGTTAGGCTTTTACTGTGAGTGCGACTGCTTTACGCAAGACCGATCGCCTGTGGCGGATCATCTTTGGAATCGGCATTTTCGCGGCCGCAATCGCGGTCGTGGGGATGATGGTCTGGCAGGGAATCACCGCGCACGGCGCGCCTGACCCGACCCAACCGAACACCAGCCCGACGGTCGCATTCCTCGATATCGGCATTCTCGTTTTCCGCGAAGGGCTCGAATGCATTCTCGTGCTGGCGGCGATCACCGCGAGCATGACCGGAACAAAGAGCGCGCATCGAAAGCCGGTGGCAGCGGGCGCCGGCGTCGCTTTCGGCGCAACCTTGATCACTTGGTTCATCGCGGTCCAAATAGTCGATTCGCTCAGTGACAATATGCGCGCGCTCGATTTGCAGGCAGCGACCGGACTTCTCGCCGTCGTGGTGTTGCTGGTGATCATGAACTGGTTCTTCCACAAAATTTACTGGGGCGGCTGGATTCGGGCGCACAATCGCCGGCGAAAAGCGCTGCTGAGCAACGGCCACGAAATCGGAAAACAATCGTTGCTCTGGGGACTGATCCTGCTCGGATTCACTTCGCTTTATCGCGAAGGATTTGAAGTCGTTTTGTTTCTGCAGAGTTACAATCTGCGATTTGGGGGCGGGGTGGTTTTGAAGGGCGCGCTGCTTGGCATCGCACTTTCGGGAATTGTCGCGGTTCTTACCTTCGTTCTGCAACGGCGATTGCCGTATCGCAAAATGCTGATCACTACCGGCGTTCTACTCGGTGTGGTTTTGCTGGTGATGGTGGGCGAACAAGCGCAAGAGATGCAGCTCGCTCACTGGATTTCGACCACCCCGATCGCGTCGTTGGTTCCGATGATTCCGCCCTGGATGGGAATGTGGTTCTCGGTTTTCCCCACTTACGAAACGTTGATCGCGCAATTCATCGCCGCCGTGCTCGTGATCGGTTCTTATTATGCGGCGCGCCATTTTGGCGGAAGACCAGCGATCGAAGAACCAGTTCAGGAAGCGAAAGCCGAAGCGCGGGTGGCGATCGCCAAAGAATTGCAGCCGGCGCGTTAAGTCCGGCGAGCAGTTTCCTTTTTCGATGACCAGGAGCGCGCTATCGATCTTGTTGTTGGCCTGCCGCGTCGTAGCCTTCGGCGTAGGAGGGTCGATCCTCGCAACCCCCGCTTTCGGCGGCGTCCGTCACTTCACGTTCCTGTATGAAGCGCCGACATCGCCGCCGGGCAGCATTGAGATTGAGAACACGGTGACGTGGGCGCATGGCGCCAATTGGAACGATGTCTTTATTCGCGAAGAGCTTGAGATTGGAATAACCGATCGGTTTCAACTCGGGATTTATCCGCTCGATTGGAGTCATCACACTGACGAAGGCTTCCAGTACAACGGCGGCGCAGTTGAATTGATTTACAACCTAACCAATTCGGTCGTCGATCCGGTGGGGATTTCGCTTTACGAAGAGATTAGCGTCGCGCGCCAGCATTTCGAATCCGAATCAAAATTGATCGCGCAAAAAAACCTCGGGCGGTGGATCCTCGATTACAACGCGACGCTTGAAGCCGAGTGGGAAGAGCAATGCCTGAAACAACAGAACGGTGAATTGCAGCAAGCGCTCGGCGCGAGCTACGAGATTTCGCCGCGGCTTTCGGTGGGACTTGAACTGCTGCACGAATTTGTTTTCCCGGATTGGCGTGACGACGAAAAAATCAGAAATGTTTTCGTCGGCCCGAACGTTTCGTTTCGTCACCAAAGCTGGTTTGTGACTGTGACCGCTCTTGCGCAAGCCACCGACACACCGGACGAGGCCGATTTTCAATTCCGAACGATTTTCGGGATTGGTTTTTGAGATGAAGAAACTCTTTATCGCCGTGTTAATTTTGGTCAGCTGCGAGTCGGCCAATTACGTGCCGCCGGTCACTGCAGAAATGGCAACGACCGGCAAACGGCAACATGTTGATGTTGCGAAGTTGAACCAAGGCCGAACGCTGTTCGTTCACCGTTGCATCGAATGCCATACCCTACCCCCGCTCTGGCATTACACGCCTAAAGATTGGACGGAGATTGTGGACAGCATGTCGCATCGCGCCAGTTTGAAACCCGCGGAGCGCGATGCCGTTATCGCCTATATTCTGGCGGTGCGCGCAACAGAACGGTGATTGTTTGCGCGATTCCAGTTGAACCGCGCGGCAAGCTTTCCACCTTAACCGGATGCTTACGTTCACTTTGCGTTTTCTATTTTCGGCGGCGCTCGTTTCCATTTGCTTAACCACCTTTGCGGTTAGTCCACCGCCGAAAGAGGGCGGCCAAACGCCGTCGCCCACGAAATCACCCACCGCGACGCCAAAACCGACTCCGGCCGGCGCGATCGATGAGAAATTGTTCAGCGGAATGCAGTGGCGCCAAATCGGACCGTTCCGCGGCGGACGCGCCCTCGCGATTGAAGGCGTGCCGGGCGAACCGGACACTTATTATTTCGGCGCGGTCGCGGGCGGTGTTTGGAAAACGACTGACGGCGGGCAGAATTGGATGCCCCTTTTCGACAAGGAAGACATCTCGTCGATCGGCGCGATCGCGGTCGCGCCTTCGGATCACAATGTCGTTTACACCGGCACGGGCGAGGCGGCAATTCGCGGCAACACCACTTATGGAACCGGCATTTACAAATCAATCGACGCAGGCAAGACCTGGAAAAATGTCGGACTAAAAGACAGCCGGCAAATCGGCGCGCTGATTGTCGATCCAAGAAACGCCGACGTGGTGCTGGTGGCTGCGCTTGGACACGCGTTCGGTCCGAATCCGGAGCGCGGAATTTTTAGGACGGCCGACGGCGGTAAAACGTGGACGAAAGTTTTGAGTGAAGATGAAAACAC
>CATPAT010000175.1 GCA_955652155.1 uncultured Chthoniobacterales bacterium
CGTTGCTGCATTCCTGCCCTGGCGGGGTTCGTCAGTCCTCAATCCATAGCCCCTGACGGAACCGAAACTTACCGCAAGCCTTGTCCGGAGCAACAGTTTGCCCTGCTCGCGCCGCCGTAGCCTCTGGCGAAGGAGCGAGCAACGTCGAATGGATCGACATCGTGCAATCGCGAGGTTTATCATCGTGGCGTGAAACTGCTGGCGCTTCTGTTGTTGGTGGCCGCCCAATTCGGTTGCACGACCCTCGCTAACCGACGCGATCTTTACAGCCCCGAGCCGGGGCCCGATTCGCACGAGGCAGTGCGGCAAATGAGAACAAGGCCGCAGAGCGAACAAATAGCGCCGCCTAGGCCGCAGTTTCGTTAGCGATTAACCGAACGGCAAATTCGCTTTGACCCGCGCTTCGTCGGTTTTATCGACCCGCGCCATTTTGCCTAGGTGCCGCTTGCGTTTGGCGTTCTTAGCGGAAAGCAAATGACGTCGTGACGATTGGCCGCGCAAAACCTTGCCGCAGGCGGTGATTTTGAATCTTTTCCTGACCGCCTTTTTGGTTTTGCTGCGCGAGATAGCTTTCGGCATAAGGCGCGAAAGATAAGGGCCGCCGCTGGAATCACAAATTCTTTTTGGTTTTTGCTCGCCGGCGGCAAAAGCACCAAGCCCAAAAGCCAGGCTCCAAAGAAAATTTCAATCTTCAAATTCCTAGCACAATAAAGCGCGACGACGCTTGAACATTGAGTTTTGGAACTCCTCCGGGATTTGGAGATTGGAATTTGGAACTTTCACTGCGCCGACTTGCTGGGACATTGTCATATATGGAAGCCGCGTCCCCTAAAATTCCGCGCGTCGTGATTATCGGCGCCGGGTTCGGGGGCCTGGAGGCGGCCAAGAAACTCTCCGGTGAAGCCGTCCAAGTCACGGTGGTCGACCGGACGAATTACCATTTGTTTCAACCCCTGCTTTATCAAGTCGCGACCGCTGCGCTTTCGCCGGCGGATATTGCCGCTCCCGTGCGCGCGATTTTGAGCAAATGCGAGAACATGGAGGTGATCCTTGCTGAAGTTCAATCGATCGATGTGAATGCGAGGAAGGTAAAAATGGTCGATGGCGAACTCGATTACGATTATCTCATTCTGGCGACCGGGGCACGGCATTCCTATTTCGGACATCCGGAATGGGAAAAACTTGCGCCCGGCCTCAAGAGTCTGGAGGACGCGGTTGAAATTCGGCGCCGGATTTTAATGGCGTTTGAATATGCCGAAAAAATCAGCGATGAGGCCGCGCGCAAAGCGGCGATGACATTTGTCATCATCGGCGGCGGCCCAACCGGCGTCGAAATGGCGGGCGCCATTGCCGAAATTGCGCGCTACACGTTAGCTAAAGATTTTCGCCACATCGATCCGTCCCAGGCACGCGTGGTTTTGGTGGAAAGCGAACCGCGCGTGCTCGCTGCCTTTCCGGAAGATCTGCAGATCAGCGCGATGCGACAGCTTGTCGATCTTGGCATCGAAGTGCGCACCGGCATTCATGCCACCAACCTTTCGGAACAAGGTTTGCAAGTCGGGGACGAATTCATTCCGTGCCGTGTAAAAATCTGGGCCGCTGGCAACAACGCCTCCTTTGTTGGCCATTCACTTGGCGCGCCCATCGACCGCGTCGGTCGCGTGATCGTAAACGAAGACTTAAGCATTCCTGGTCATCCCGAAGTTCAAGTGATCGGCGACCTGGCGAATTTTTCATATCAAACCGGGCAGCCATTGCCGGGAGTCTCGCCGGTCGCAATGCAACAAGGACGCCACGCGGCGCGCAACATTCTGGCAATGATCGACGGCCGGAAGCCGCAACGCTTCTGGTATTTCGACAAAGGCAGCATGGCGACGATCGGCCGAAACAAAGCGGTCGCAGACCTTAAACTGGTGCATTTGAGCGGAATCCCGGCGTGGTTGGCCTGGTTGTTCGTCCACATTATCTTTCTGGTCGGCTTTAGAAATCGCCTCGCCGTCCTTTTTCAATGGGCTTGGGCTTATTTCAGCTTCAACAAAGGCGCGCGCCTGATCACCCGAAACTTTCAGTCGGAGCAGAGGCCACCAGCCTAACGAATGGGATTCCGCATCGCAGTTGTTGGCTCGGGCGCGATCGGCAGTTATTACGGCGCAAAGGTCGCAAGGTGGTCGAGATGAAGCGCAGGGTTCAACCGGCGGTCCCGGAAATCACGTTGCGCAATCTCCAGCGCAAAGTCCCGGTGAACGTTGTCGATCTCGAGAAATTCGGGCGCCAAGCACTCAAGCTTTGCCTTCGTCTGCCGGGCAAAAAAAAGACGGACCTGAGCGAGTTGCGGGAGATTTCGGTGTTAATCGTCTCGGATCGCCGGATGGCATCGTTGCATAGACAGTTCAGGAATGAATCGGGGCCTACCGACGTGATCACATTTCAGCACGGCGAAATCGTTATCAGCGCCGAGACTGCCCGTCGTAATGCCAAACGGTTCGGAAACGCCTTCGCGCGCGAGCTGCGCTTGTACGTCGTCCACGGTTTGCTCCACTTGCACGGATTCGACGATCGAGATGAGACTAACGCGCAGGAGATGGAGATCGTTGAGCGGAGAATTCTTGCCCATGCGAGTTGTTTGAAGTGAAGGCGCAGTGTGATAACATTTTTTTATGAGCGCGGTGAATGCCGGGCAGCTCGAACGAGGATCCACTTCCACGGTGGAAGCGCCGATCCAAGAAAAAGAAACGCGCGGTGAAGAAGAACTCGATGTGCCGTGGCAGGTCGTCGTGCACAACGATCCGGTTAATTTGATGACCTACGTGACAATGGTTTTCCAGCGCGTCTTTGGTTATCCGCGCGAAAAAGCGGAGCGTCACATGCTGGAGGTTCATCAAAAAGGCCGTTCGATTCTATGGAGCGGTGTGCGTGAACCCGCTGAGTTCTACGTCCAGCAGCTTCACGGTTATCTCCTGCTCGCGACCCTGGAGAAAGTCGTTTGATATGGAAATCTGCCGCCAGGACGACGCGTTACAGATCTCCGATCTGGATCCGTTTCTGGCAGAGCTGCTGCGACAAATCCCAGAGAGCACTAATCCCGACGGCGCGCCGGCCGCTGAAGCACGTCTTTTCAGCCAACCATCGGCAGAAAAGAAAATTCGCGCAGAATGGAAAAGTTACGTCGAACCTGAATTGCGACGGCTTTTTCGCAGCGCGACCGAAACAGTGGCGGATGATCTCACCCAGCTGAATGGCAACGAGAAATCATTGAGCAATTGCATTCTCCACATTCCGATCGCCCACGCCGATGCCTGGCTGAATACGCTTAATCAGGCACGGCTTGTGATCGCCGCCAAATACAAGTTCTCAGACGAAGAATTAAACGATCACGATCGCTCTCCGATCGGTTCGCGCCGGGACCTCGGATTGTTTCAGGTAAATTTTTACGGGTTTCTCCAGGAATTTATCCTGCGAGAAATATCCGGTTAAGCGGAGCTCGGGCCCGATTGACCCTGACCGCGCTCGCGCACCATCGACATTAACTTGTCTTTGATCGCGTTGGAGGCCTTGGCTGGCTTGAGGCTGAGAGCGAAAGCTTCATGCAACCCGTAGCACTGATTGATAAAATCCTCGGCGGCAGAGCCGTATTGCTTGCGCGCAGCCTCAAAGTCCTGCAGCTCTTCGGGTTCTAA
>CATPAT010000176.1 GCA_955652155.1 uncultured Chthoniobacterales bacterium
ACCAAGGATTATGTGATGGGCGAAGAGATCGTGCGCGCGCTGCGCGGCGTCTCGCTCCAAATTCGGCGCAACGAATACCTCGCCGTGATGGGGCCGAGCGGCAGCGGCAAGTCGACGCTGATGAACATGCTCGGCTGTCTCGATACTCCGACATCTGGCCGTTACGAATTCAATGGGCGCAACGTCGCCGAGATGGACGACGATGAGCTGGCCGCGATCCGCAATCGGGAGATCGGTTTCGTCTTTCAAACGTTCAACTTGCTCGCGCGCGCGACCAGTCTGCGCAACGTCGAGTTGCCTTTGATTTACGCCGGAATGGACCCGGAAACTCGAATGGAACGCGCGACACAAGCGCTAACCGATGTCGGATTGGGCGATCGCATCCAGCACAAGCCTAACGAGTTGTCCGGCGGCCAGCGGCAGCGCGTCGCGATCGCCCGCGCGCTGGTGAACGATCCGTCGATCATTTTGGCGGACGAACCGACCGGCAACCTCGATTCAAAGACCGGCGAGGAAATCATGGCGTTGCTCGAGGATCTTTATCAGCGTGGCCACACTATCATTTTGGTTACGCATGAACGCGACATTGCCGCCCACGCGCGTCGCACCATTCATCTGCGTGATGGCGTGGTTGAAAGCGACGAACAAACTTTTGTCCCGCGACTGGAAACTGTCGCCGCCAGCTAGGTCCGAGCCGGACTGGCCCTATGAAACGTTTTCTCTACGAACTGGAAGAAAGTTGGAGAATCGCTTACGCGCAGATGCGCTCCAACATGACGCGGTCAATTCTTACCGCGCTCGGTGTCGTCATTGGGATCGTCGCCGTAACTTTGATGGGCACCGCGATTGGCGGGATTCAAGTCGGCTTCGATAAAAGCATGGCGGTTCTCGGCGACGACGTGCTCTACGTGACCCAATGGCCGTGGAAACCGGTGGACGATTGGTGGAACTACCGGGACCGGAAAAAGATCCAGAACGAATACGCTGAGACGATCAATCGCATGATCGCGGCGAGCCCGAATTCGAACCTAATGGTCGCGGTGCCGACGTCGAGTCTGATGCGCTCAATTAAATACGGCGGGAACGAAGTGGAGAATGTCTTCACCCTTGGAACCACGTCCGATTTCACCGTCACATCGACAATCGACTGCAAGGAAGGCCGGTTCTTTAACGAGATCGAATCGCGTAGCGGCGCGCAAGTGGTGGTGATTGGTTACGATGTCGCGGACGTTCTGTTTCCATCGGAGAGTCCGATCGACAAATCTGTTCTCATTAGCGGCCACGCATTCAAGGTGATTGGGGTGAATGCGCGCCAGGGAACATTCCTTGGATTGTTCAGCTGGGACTCGATGGTCGCGATGCCATTGGCGGCCTTTAACAAATACTTCAACTTAAAAAACGAATTGGACGCGCGGGGAGAGAATCAAGGCCAATCGGACGTGCGCGTGAAAGTGAGGGACAAAACCAAACTGATCGAGGCGAAGGATGAATTGACCGGAATGATGCGACGCGTGCGCGGTTTGCCGCCGGAAAAGAAGGAGGATTTTTCGATTAACGAGCAACAAGCGTTCAAGAGCACGCTTGATCCCGTGAAAAATACCATCGCGATTGCCGGCCTATTCATCACCGGGCTTTCGCTGTTCGTCGGCGCGATTGGCATCATGAACATTACCTTCGTGAGCGTTAAGGAGCGGACGAAAGAAATCGGAACACGCAAAGCGCTCGGCGCCCGTCGTCGCACGATTCTGCTCCAGTTCCTGATCGAATCGACGGCGCTTTGTCTGCTCGGAGGATTTATCGGCCTGGCGGTCGCTTATTTCATGTGCTTCGGGATCGGCAAGGCTTTCCCGTCGTTTCCAATTCAGTTTTCATTCGGACTGGTAATAGCGAGCATGATCGTGTCGGTGCTCACCGGTTTGGTCTCCGGTTTTGCGCCGGCTTGGTCGGCGTCACGTTTAGACCCCGTTACGGCGCTTCGCTACGAATAGAAGATCGACATGCAATTTAGCGAAACGATAACGATGGCGCTGGGCTCGTTAGGCGTGAACAAATTGCGTTCGGGCCTGACGATGTTTGGGATCACCATCGGTGTCTTCTCAGTCATCTCGGTCATGACCGCGATTGGCGCGCTCCAATATTCGATTGAGAACGGACTCAGTTTTCTCGGGTCGAACATTTTTCAGTTCGCGAAGTATCCGGCCAACGTGAGCGCAGGCGGCAACGTTAAGAAAAAATATCAAAACCGCCGCAACATCACTTATCAGCAGGCGCTCCATTACCAAAAACTAATGGAAGGAAACGCGCGCGAGATTTGCCTGAAATGTTTCGGCTACGAAGTAAAAGGCCAGGCGGTTTATAACGGAGTGAAGACGACGCCGAATCTTCTCGTTGTCGGCGCGAACCGAGGCTTTTTGACGGCCAACGCCTACACCCTCGGTTACGGAAGAAACGTAAACGACGAGGATGTCGAGCTTGCCCGCAACGTCATTGTCGTCGGCAAAATAGTCGAGAAGCGTTTGTTTCCGCACGAAACGCCGATCGGCAAAATGGTGCGCGTGACCGGTCATACTTACACAATTATTGGAGTCCTAGCCGAGAAAGGGACGGCGTTTGGCCAGAGCCAAGACGATCTTTGCATCATGCCGATCACGCGCTTCTTCGAAGATTTCGGCTCGGCGAAACGGACTGTAAACATCGCGACCCAGGCGCCTTCAACTGAAACTTACAATGCGACGTTCGACAAAGCCGTCGGCGCGATGCGAATCGCGCGGGGTTTGCGCGCAGACCAGGAAAACGATTTCGAGATTTATTCCAACGATTCGCTTAAAAGCGCGTTCGTTTCCGTGGCCGGCGTCGTCCGGGTCGGCGCGTTCGTGATCAGTTTCATCGCGCTCGTGGCTGCTGGCATTGGGATTATGAACATCATGCTGGTGAGCGTGACCGAGCGAACGAAAGAAATCGGCGTCCGTAAATCGATTGGCGCGCGCAGCAAAGACATTTTGCGGCAATTTTTGACCGAGGCCGTTTTCATTTCCGAAGCTGGCGGCATTTTGGGAATCATTCTGGGAATAATCGTCGGAGATCTCCTCGCCGCCTGGCTCAAAGTCGATCTGATCTTTCCTTACGGCTGGGCGATCGCCGGATTGCTGGTTTGCTCGGTGATCGGGATCGGATTCGGCCTCTACCCCGCGTATCGCGCTGCCAGCTTGGATCCGATCGAAGCTCTGCGCTACGAATAGATCGACCTTCGGCTGAGCTTGTTGGGTGGAGGGCATATAATCTGCGCCTGCTTCCCTTTGACCAGACATTCAGCTTTGTCGTACCCTAGAAGTTTTGAGGTCTTGCTCAGGTGCCTGCTCGTCGTAAATCTACCAGCGCGGATGTGCCGCAACGTAGTATTCTTCTGCTCGAAGAGTACGACGCGCTGGCCGCAGCCATCAGTTCGGCCCTGAGAAAATTCGCGCCCCAACATTTCGGCGCAGTCGCTTGTTCTATCGCCGAAGCGGAGAAACTCGCTTCCGAGCTCGATCCCGAGCTCTTCGTTGTCGATGTCGATCCACCTTGGACTGGCCTAACGAATTTTCTGGAAAAAATGCGAACGGCGCACCCAAACTCGCGCGCGCTCATAATCGGCAGCGCGATTCCGGCCCAGATCGCCGCGGAGCGCGGAGTGTCAGGCGCGCTTCAATTTGTCGAAAAGCCATTCGACCTGGCAGCGTTCGGCGCCGCAGTCCAGGCTTTGCTGGGCCCGTGGCAGGAACAAGAAGGTCGCGGCACACTCGGCGCGCTCAATGCGATTGATGTCGTCCTTTCACATTGGGCCGCGAATTCCAACGTCGTGGTCGATCTGCACTCCGGGACAAGAACGGGCGAAATTCATATCGCCGGTGGACAAGTATTGCACGCCGCGACCGGTAGACTCAAAGGCGAAGACGCACTGGGCGAGATTCTGAGCTGGTCAAAACCCCGCGTCAGCGAGAAGAAGCTATCTGTCTCTCCGCCGCGGAGCATAACGAACTGGGCAGCGATCCTGGCTGAGACATTAGGCGAAGTCTCCCCGGAGATTTCCGAACCGCTCCGAGCACCGACAACTCCACCGCGCGCTGGAAAGAGAATTGTGGTCATTGACGACACCGAGATGCTCTTAATTTTTGTCGAAGATATTCTCTCGACCGCGGATCCGGAATTGCAGATCACGACGGCATTGAGCGCGACCGAGGGATTACGAGAGATCAAACGCGTGGTTCCTGACCTGGTTCTTCTTGATTACAGCTTGCCAGATTTTAACGGCGACGAACTTTGTGAACGACTTTTGGAAAATGAGACAACCGCGCGTGTGCCGGTCTTGATGATGTCCGGGCATATTCCGGAAATGAATGCAACGGCGGCGCGTCTGCCGAACGTTGTGGCGAAAATTGAAAAGCCCTTTCTTTCGGACGCATTTGTCGATCTTGTCCGTCGAAC
>CATPAT010000177.1 GCA_955652155.1 uncultured Chthoniobacterales bacterium
AATGTAAATAAACCGGTCGCGCGTGTTCGCATTCTCCTCCTCCAGGCCATCAAGCCAAAGAATTCGTGAGGTAATGAAATCTTCAGTGTCAGGAAGCGGATCATTGGGCCCAAGCGCGACGCGCGTTTTAAAAATTGTTCCTGGCGCGGCGCCGTCTCCAATTTTTTCCGCGACGCGAAATCTGCCCAGCGGCGTTTTCAAGCTGCCTTCCTCAGTCCCGATTCCAAAACGTGAAGTAGAAATCGGATAGGAACGGAGTTCTTCACCATCACGGGTCAAAATGAGACGTTGATCGCGAACGGAGACGTCGATTTTGGTTCGGGCCCTTTGCATCGCTGAAGAGCGGCCTTACAATTCGCCGCAGTGAAAAAAGAATATCACATCGCGGTCGTTGGCGCGACCGGTGCAGTTGGCGCGGAGCTGCTGCGCGTTCTGGAGCGCAGAAATTTTCCAATTTCGAACCTGCGCGCGCTCGCATCCGCAAGGTCCGCCGGAAAGAAAGTTCAATTTGGCAACAAGCCAATCATGGTGGAGGAACTCGGCGAAAATTCATTCGACAACATCGACATCGCATTTTTCAGCGCGGGCGGAGAGACTTCCCGAAAGTTCGTCCCGACCGCCCGCAAAGAGGGCGCGGTTGTGATCGATAACTCGTCGGTTTTCCGAATGGATTCGGACGTTCCGCTGGTTATTCCAGAGATCAACGGGCAGGATGTAAAGGAACATCGCGGTCTCATTGCCAATCCGAATTGCACGACCGCAGTCGCCCTGATGGCGATTTATCCACTGCATCACGCTTTTGGAATTCGCCGTGTTTTCGCTTCGAGTTATCAAGCTGTTTCCGGCAGTGGCGCACGCGCCATTGCTGAATTGAAGAATCAGGTGGAATCCGCGGCTCGAGATCGACAATCGCCGCCACAGGTTTATCCGCATCCGATCGCGTTCAACGTCCTGCCACACGTCGATGTTTTTCTCGAGGGTGGTTACACCAAAGAAGAAATGAAAATGCAAAACGAGGGACGCAAGATCATGCATTTGCCGGAATTTCGCGCGTCGGTCACGTGCGTGCGGGTTCCGGTTTATCGCGCACACTCGGTTGCTGTGAGTGCTGAATTCGAGAAAAAAGTGTCAGTGGAGCAGGCTCGCGAGGTTTTGGCAAAGGCGCCTGGATTGGAGTTGGTGGACGAGCCGTCGAAAAATCGTTATCCGATGCCGTTGACGGTAGCGGGCAAAGATAACTGCGAAGTGGGGCGAGTGCGCCTCGATTGCGCGCTGGAGAACGGTCTCGCCTTTTGGGTATCGGGCGATCAACTGCTCAAAGGCGCGGCGCTGAACGCAGTGCAAATTGCCGAGCTGCTGTGACTGCGGCCGACACGGCCCGCCTCTGTAACTAATTCTGTCGATCTTGCCTGTCACGCCGTAGCCTCGGCGTAGACGGATGCGAAACGGCCCCGGAAACTCCGGGGCCGCTCGCTTTGAACCTATTTTGAGCCTTGGGATTACTGTGGACCGGGCGTTGGCGTCGCGCCTTTCTCTTTACCCTGGTGTTTTTTCTCGCCTGGTTGGCCGACGGGCGCTTGTGCACCACCCGGCGGCGGCGGATTGACGCCTTCAGCTTTGTGTTTGCCGCGACCCTCACCGTAAGGAGCGCCCTGGGCTCCAGGAGCGCCACCTTCTTGACCGGATGGCGTTATTGCCGGCGGCTCGATGCGTTTATTATGCTTGCCGCCTGGTTGATTGAAACTTTCACCAGGAGTCGTTACACCAGCCGGTGACATTCCCGGTTGCGACTGCTCGAATTGCTTATGTTTGCCCCTAGGCTGATTGAAATTTTCGCCGGGGCTGACAGCGCCACCCGGAGTTGGTCCAACATTCTGGCGCTCAAAGCCTTTTCGCTTTCCTTCCGGCGCAGTCATACCTTCGGGACCAGCGGTCGGGCCAGTCGGCGGCGGTGTTGCACCGAATTTTTCGGCACGTTTGCCCTTACCCGGCTTTCCATATTCCGGAGTGTATGGGGATACTCCAGCTCCAGGAGACTCCACGGGCGCCAAGCTCGCACCAGGCTGGGCCTGCTCACCAAATTTGCCTTTGTGTTTACCTTTCTGGGGAAACGCCGGGCTGGTTGTTGGCGAAGTTAACGCGCCCGCCGGACTTGCGGTGGCGCCGGCCTGGAATTGCTCGGCCCCTTTGCCTCTGTGTTTGCCTTTTTCAACTGGTGCCATGCCAGGTGCCAACGATGCCGAGGGCGAGCCCGAAGCACTCGCGCCAGCTGCAGCCGCGGCGTTTCCACCGGCTGTCGGTGGAGGAACCTTCTTCAAATCCTGGGTTTTGATTTTTTCCTTAAGTTGAGTCTGTGCATTCGCGTCACCAGCGACCGACCAACCGTGCTCAACCCTGTCCTCCGCCACTTTCGTTTTCACTGTCTGCGGCGCAATTTGCTTGGCCGACTTGTTGATTTTCATTGGAGTGGCAATGACTAAAGCATTGCCCTGAACTTTCGTTAGGCCGCCTGATTTTGCCGCCGCGGTAACATCGACATTCGCCTGTCGTTCGAGTTTCAGTTTTTGGATCGGGCGGCTCGAGTACTGATTTACGGTGTTGAGATCAGGTCCGTAATTGTAAACCGTTTTATTTTTGTAAGTGATGTTGGTGACGTTCACCGTTTGGTTGATGTAGGTCACGTTCTGCGAAACATCGACAATGCGGGAACGCAGGACGGGCTCGCCGATGTAACGGACGTCGACGAAATTGTAATACCCTGGACCGATATCAAACTCGACGTCGAGATGGCCGGTGAGCGGCCGGCTTTCGTAAACTACTTCTGTTTCCGGAGGCAGTGGCGCCCAACCAGCGTAACCGCCACCGAAGCGCCAGGAGACCCAGGCCGGGCCCCATTCATAACCGGGTCTCCAAACCCAGCCGTAATCGGCCAGCCTGACCCAGCGTCCATAATGGTAAGTGGCCCACCCGAAATCCTCGTATGACACCCATGTCCATCCCTCATCGGTGTAGGCCCAGTAGCCATCGGCATACGGTCGCCAGGAGGCATCGCTCACGGCAACGTCCGGCTGCCAGCAGTAGCCGTAATTGCCGACCTCGACCCAGCTCCCGCCGTTCAGGTTGTTATAGAAGAAATCGACCGAAACGTCCTGGCTTTTTGCCTGCGGCACAAAGGGCACAAGGAGGACGGTTAACGCACAAACAAACTGCAGTTTTTTCATAATCTGGTTAATGGTTTTGGAGCGTTGGACTTTCGCGGGGAGAAGTTTATTCACCGGTTTCCCGCTTCGCAAACACCACGACCCCACTAAGATATCGCAGCTGCCGCGATCAGCGCGGGCGCAAAACAAGAAACGATCTTACCCGATGCCGGCAAACCGACAGGACCTGTGCCTGCTGTGGATCGACGGACTGGACGATTTTATTATAATCGGGCACGGAATTAATCGGTTGCTGATTCACTTCCTCAATCACGTCGCCTTTTTGGAGATCGGCAACACCCGCGTCTGGATCAACCGCGGTTACTGCAACACCATGAATGCCGTTCGGCAGATCCAATTGGCGCGCCAGCTCGGGAGTTAGCGGAGCAACGTGGATTCCGGCGAGCGCATTGCCGCCTTCATTCTCTTCGCCCGGTGTTGGCTTTGCCGGCGGTTGTTGCGGTAAGACGCGACCGGTTTGATATCCCACCGGCTGCTCTTTAATTTGCGTCGCCACCGTCATCGTTTTTCCCGCGCGCACAATTTCGAGTTCAACTTTCTTATTCAAGTCGGCTTGCGAAACCAGGTTGCGTAAATCGGTAAAGCTTTTCACTTCGTGATCATCAAATTTTTTGATCACGTCGCCTTTTTGCAGGTGCGCTTCTTCGGCTGGTGATCCCGGCACGATTTCATCCACCACGACGGCTTCGCCGGGCGATAGGGCAGGTTGCCCCGTTTGCGGAACGCGCATCTGGATGCCGAGATAGCCACGAATAATCCGGCCTTTCTTCAACAAACTCTCCAGGGCAGTGCGGACGGTGTTGGACGGAATGGCGAAGCCGATCCCCTGGGAGCCCCCGCTGCGCGAAATGATCGCGGTATTAATGCCCACCACTTCACCACGCAGGTTGATAAGCGGACCTCCGCTATTGCCCGGATTAATTGCGGCATTTGTCTGGATTAAGTCGCCAAACACATCGGCGCGATTCGGCCGCCCTTTGGAACTTACAATCCCGTCCGTGACCGTTTCGTCGAAACCGAATGGGTTGCCGATCGCAAGAACGAAATCGCCCGCCTGAACGGTATCGGAATCGGCGAGCTTGAGGGGCTTCACTCCCGAGTTGTCGATTTTTAGGACCGCGAGATCCACCTGATCATCGGCCCCAACCAGGCGCGCTTTTTCGGTGCGCCCATCGCTCAACTGCACTTCGATCTCGTCCACCTGATCGACCACGTGATTGTTGGTAATGATGTGACCTTCGTTGGTAACGATCACGCCCGAACCCAAGGAATTCTGGACCAATGCCTCGTCATTTGGATTTTGAAATCCGCGCGGGCGCCGAAAGAAAAAACCAAACGGGTCGAGCTGATTCTGACGCTCAATCGCGATCTTCTTGGACGTCTTCACGGCCACCACCGACGGCACAACAGCACTGACCAGCGCGCGGCGTTCACGATTCAACGCTTCCAGCGAAGCGACCTGATTGGGGTCGACATTCGGCGAGGACGCAAGCGTGTATTTTTCTGGAGTGGTGCGCTGCAGTGTGCTCAAACCGCCATGCTTCAAGCGGTAGTCGTACAACGCCGAAATCGCCAGGCTAAGCAACGCGACAAAGGCAAAAAATTTCAGGAGATTCTTCATTAGCTAACGTTCGAAAAGGTTCGTCCCTGTTTTTCGACAATCAACTGCTGGAAACGTTGATTCTGCGCCGATGCCAACTTGGGATCGGCCGCGAAGATCGACATCGCTGCCGTCCGGGCGCGACGCATCAATTCCGCGTCTCGCCGCAGATTGCCAATTTTCAAGGCCGGCAGACCGCTCTGGGCCGTGCCCAGCAAATCGCCCGGGCCGCGCAGTTCCCAGTCCGCTTCGGCCACCTCAAAGCCGTCGCTTGTCTTCTCGAGAACGGCCAATTTGGCGGCCGCTTCCGACGACGGTTCGGAGGTGAGCAAAATGCAATACGATTTGTGCTCGCCGCGGCCGATGCGACCTCGGAGCTGATGGAGTTGGGCCAGACCAAATCGCTCCGCATTTTCGACCAACATCACAGTCGC
>CATPAT010000178.1 GCA_955652155.1 uncultured Chthoniobacterales bacterium
AGAGACAGCGACATCTTCGTGCCATTGGGGACACGCGTTGCGATCGCCAATTCCTATCGGAACGCGATCTTTGTTTGTATTCACTTCAATGCCGCGCCTCGCCGGAGCGCGAGCGGCATCGAAACGTACTTTTTTAGTTCGCAAAGTCTGCCGCTCGCTTCCGCGATTCATTATTACGTGGCCGGTGGCGCACCCAGCTCGAATCGCGGCGTCCGACGCCGCGGCTTTTACGTCTTGCGAAAAACGACCGTTCCGTCGGTGCTGGTGGAATGCGGCTTCCTGACTAACGCGACCGAAGCGAATTACGCACAGAGCGCAGCGTATCGACAGAAACTCGCGGAAGAAATTGGGCGCGGCGTTCGTGAACGTTCGCTTGTAGCGAGCACATCGGCGGCGAACCGCCTCGCGGCCAACAATACGGCGGTCCCGCTCCAGCCGTTCATTGATCAGACCCATTATCGCGATCCGGACCTTTCGCGTTCCAAGCGCGGTAAAAGAAGCTCCAAGAGTTCGTCTCGATCGACATCGTCGAAGCGCAAGCATTCCTCCGATTCAGATTCTGAGAAAAAGAGCTCGACCAGAAAAAAGAAATCGGCCCCCGCCCAAACGGAGGATTAGTTGGAATCGCCCGTATTGAGCTCGGCGCAAATGCGCGCTGCGGAGGAATCCGCGGTCGCGCGCGGCGTGACTATTGAAACCTTGATGGATCAGGCCGGCGCGGGAGTTGGCTGTGCCGTCCGGCAATTTTTTCCAAAACCGGCAAGATGCATCGTCTTCGCCGGCAAAGGCCACAATGGCGGAGACGCCCTGGTCGCGGCTGAAAAGCTGCAACGCATTGGCTGGAAGATCGACATCCGATTGCCGTTCGCAGAGGAGGATTGCAGCGAACTAACCCAAAAAAAACTGAAAACGGTCCGCGACGCCGCGACCAAATCGGCTGACACGATCGAACGCGGAACGCACCTCATCGTTCTGGATGGTTTACTCGGCACGGGCGCGAAATCATTTTTGCGGGAACCGCTCCGGGCTGCCGCCCGCGAGATTAACCGCCTGCGGCGGGAAGAAAATGCCTTCGTCTTCGCGATCGATCTCCCGACCGGGCTCGACGCGGATTCAGGCGAGAACGATCCGGAAGATTCGGTTGTTGCCGATTTCACTGTCACAATTGGTTTTGCCAAACACGGCCTGATTGTCGATTCCGCGCTTAATTTGGTCGGGCGCATTCAAATTGTTCCACTTCCCGGGCTTTGGCCGGAGGCGGGCGCGCCAAACGAGCTGGCCGCCAGCCCGTATTCGTTAAGCCCGCTTCTTCCTCGGCGAAAGTTCAGTGCCTATAAGAACGAATTCGGCCGCATTGGAGTAGTTGCCGGCTCGAAAGGTTTCGTCGGTGCAGCGTTGATGACGACCGAAGGCGCGCTCCGCGCCGGCGCCGGCTTGGTAGAGATTTTTGTCCCTGAGGAAATCTACGAGGTCGTCGCGAGCGCTGCTCCGGTGGAAGCGATGGTGAAACCGGTTCGCAGATATCGCGATCTCCTCGACGAAAAGGAAATCGACGTTTGGGCGCTAGGCCCCGGTTTGGGAAAAGCACGCGCCTCCGAAATTCTAAATTTAATCGAGATCGCGCCACAACCGATGATCGTGGACGC
Source organism: uncultured Chthoniobacterales bacterium (assembly GCA_955652155.1). Lineage (GTDB taxonomy): Bacteria > Verrucomicrobiota > Verrucomicrobiia > Chthoniobacterales > UBA10450 > AV40. The sequence goes on from CATPAT010000178.1 coordinate 1,647, forward strand.
GGATGGATTGAACATTGTTGCCGATAAGATCGAGATCCTACGCAGTTGTCGCGGTGCCAGGCTGCTTACACCTCATCCCGGCGAGATGAAACGATTGATGGAAGTCGGCAAAATGGCGCGCGCCGGAATTGCACGAAATTTTTGCGATCAATTTCCGATTACGCTGCTGCTCAAAGGAAGTCGCAGCATTGTGTGCGAGCGCGGGAAACCGATCAGTTACAACACCACCGGCAATCCGGGAATGGCCAGCGGCGGAATGGGCGACGTCTTGACCGGCGTGTGCGCGGGTTTGACCGGACGCGAATTGTCGATGTACGACGCGGGGCGGGTCGGAGCCTGGACCTGCGGCCGCGCCGCCGAGATATCGATCTTTCAAGACGGCGCAAGCGAAGAATCGCTGCTGGCCGGCAACGTGCTCGCTCATTTGGGGGCCGCGTTCAACGACCTGCGTGACCCGTCGGTCTAACAGCCGCATTTGTCATTGCAAGCCCTTCGACTTCGCTCGACATGACAATGAATCTGCGCGAACAGACCAAATACCAGTTCATGAATCCTCCATCCGAAAGCGCGCCAATCGAAGCTACGCCTGAGTCGCGCGACAATTGGTGGAGCCGCCTGAAGAAAGCGCTCGGCCCGGTCGCGGTCGTAGGCGTCGTGATCGCAAAGTTTCTTGCGAAACTGAAATTCTTCATCCTGCCCGCCCTCAAGTTCTTGCCACTCCTGCTCAAGTCCGGCGGCACGATGCTGTTGATGATCTGGGTTTACACGATGATGTGGGGTTGGAAGTTCGCCTTCGGCTTTGTGATGCTCCTGCTCATCCACGAATGCGGGCATCTCATTGTCGCCAAAAAATTCGGACTCAAAGTCGGCGCGCCGGTTTTCATTCCGTTCATGGGCGCGTTCATCGCTTTGAAAGAAGCACCACGCAACGCCTGGATGGAGGCGTGCGTCGGAATTGGCGGACCGATGCTCGGCTCGATCGGTGCGCTCGCCTGCAATTCGATCGGTGAGTTTACCGACATTCCGATTTTCTTCGCGCTTGCCTGGTTCGGTTATTTTTTGAACCTGTTTAATCTGACGCCGGTGGGCATGCTCGATGGCGGGCGAATTGTTACGGCGTTATCGCGCTGGCTTTGGCTGCCGGGTTTCGCGGTGCTGCTTTGGTTCGGCTGGAAGTATCCGAACTTTATTGTCTGGCTGTTGGTGATCGCGTCGCTGCCACGCGTTTATTCGCTCTTCCGAAAACGAACCGAAGAAGAGCGACGTTACTATGAAGTGACACCGGCCCAGCGCTGGACGATGTCGATCCTATATTTCGGTTTAATCGCGGTGTTGATTTTCGGAATGCACCTGGCCACGCGCGACTTGCATAACTATGGCGTCCGTTCGCATGGTCACGGTCAGGATGTGATTTTCCAATAATTTGTAGCCGCCGGCCTTTGGGCAACGCCGCGTTCGGAGAGCGAAGGGGCTACACCCTACCCGCCGCGAAAACTTTTGCCGACTCCAGGCCGATCTTTTTCAGGATCGACAAGAAACGTTTGTCAGCGCGAAGCGGTGCGAATTCGGGCGCGATGCCGACAAAATGGAGCGATGAGGACCGTTCGTCGCACGCGCGTTCGAGTTCACGAATCGCATCGTCGTGGGCACCGAGCGCTACGTGCACATGCGCAATCGCGTCGCCGGGCGTATAACTCCCGCGACTCGCAATAGTTTTGGCAAGAACTTGGTGCGCTTCATCCGGCCGATTCATTCGCGCGTAAGTAATAGCCAGACCGAACGCCGGTCGACCGCAGATGTTCTGCGCCTTTTCATAGAGCGCGATCGCTTCGTCGAAACGTCCCATCTCGCGATAAAGCGCGGCCAGCAAAGGCTCGCCATAGACAAATGCGGGGTCGAGTTGCAATGCGCGTTCGCCGGCCGCGATCGCTTTATCGTATAAACCGAAGTAACGGTACAATTCACACGCCGAATTGTTCACCCAAAGCGACGCCGGATCGATGGTGGACGTGCGCTCCAAATAGATCAGCGCTTCGTCGCGCTCGCCGCGGGCAGCCCAAAACGCGGCCGAAAAATAATTTGAAGAAGTCGACTTCGGATCCAGTTCGACTGCGCGGCGAAATTCACCGGCCGCTCCGTCCATGTCCCAATCCAGAATGCGCTTTGCTTCCGCCAGATAGACGTGTGCCTCCGCGTCGTCATTGTCGATCTCGAGGGCATTGATCGCGGCCTCGCGGACCTTTGAGTAAGCTTCGCGGGGCGCGACGTAGGCATCCGCCAACCACAACCACGCCTTTGCCATCCCGGTCCAGGCGCGACCGAATTGCGGATCTTTTTCGAGTGTGCGTTCGAAATATTCCAGGCTCTTGCGCAGATCTTCTTCGGTCGTCCTGTCGGAATAAAAGAGACCGTGTAGATAAACATCGTAGGCAGCGGTGCTCCGTACGAGTCGCGACGATAAAGGCGCGGAGATATCGAGCTTCAATTTCAGCGCATCGACGATCGCCCGCGTAATCTCATCCTGAAGGGCAAAGATTCCCTGCATCTCGCGTTCGAATGTTTCTGACCAAAGCGTGAAGCCGTTGCAGCAATCCGTCAGCTCAGCGCTGATGCGGACGCGATTCCCTTCCCGACGCACACTGCCTTCGAGCACGTGCTCTACGTTCAGTTTGTCTGCGATTTCCGTCAGGTCCGCCTTTTTGTCCTTGAACCAAAGCGAGGAACGGCGCGCGGCCACACGCAATCCGTCGATTTTCGCCAGCGCCGTTTGAATTTCTTCGGCGATGCCCTCGCCGAAATAATCGCGCTCTTGGCCCGGACTCAAATCGGTGAAAGGCAGGACCGCAATCGACCGCTCGGTTGAACCGGCAGCCGGTCTGATGTCGATCTTCTCTGCGAGGTCGGGCGTTCGGACGATTCCGTAGCGAGTGAGATCGAAAAACCAAGAGAGTAAAAGCGCGAATGGAAATCCGAGAATGATCAGGAGGACAACGAGCCGAACGACCCAGATTGGGATATCGAACACGGGCAACAGTTGCGAGATGCCCTGGGCCAGGGCCCAGCCTGCGACCAGGTAAGCAATGGCGACGCTGTAAACTTTTCGGCGTTTCAGCTCGGCGAAGAATTTCTTCAGGTTCACGGCGACGAATGCGCGATCAATTGCTGAAACCGCGGGTCGTTGCGAATCGGGTCCCATTCCCAGCGATGTTTCAGATCGTTCACGGTGATACTGTAAACCACGCTGTCGACTGCGCCGGGTGTTTTCAGCAAACGCTCGATCAAGGGGATGGCCAGATCATTTTCGCCGCAGCGCGCATAAATGAGCGCGAGATAGCAATTCATGATCGCGCCATCGACGGCGTCAGCAGATTCGGGTTTTAGCTCAACGGCGCGCCGGCCTTCCCGAATCGCATCTTCCTTCCGGCCCATGAACGCGTAACACCAACCGAGATTAGCGTGCCGATCGGCGCTATCCGGAGCTTCTTTCACTTGCGCTTCAAACGCCGGACGCGCCAATTCAAAAGCTTTCCGGGCCTCGGCGTTGTTCCCTGTGGCCAGGAAAATACAACCGACAAAAAAACTTTTGGGTGTTGCCCCGGCGTTGGTATAGGAAATATCGCTTAATGGCGATTTCTCGAGAACCTCTTTCGCACGGGAAAAATCGCGGTCCATCATGGCCACGTCCCATCGCACACTTGTGATCACGCCATCCGGATCCGTCCCGGCGGGGACCTCGTCGACCAACGACTTCAATAACTTTGTGTCGCCTTTCCACCAAAAATCGACGTAACCGGTTTGAATTTTAGCGTCGAGCGAGGCCGGCGCCATTGATCGCAACCGCGCAGCAACTCGCGCGGCCTCCGGCCAGCGTCGCAACGCCGTATAGGTAAACACCAAATTGCGGACAACGTTTGGATCCTGCGGATCAAGCTTGGCAATCCTTTCATAAGTATCGACGGATTCCTGCCATTTCCCCTGCCGTCGCTTGATCGCCGCAATCAATCTGCCCGCTTCGCTGTTGTTAGGTGATAGGCGCGAAACGATATCGAATTCAGAAAGCGCGCGATCGTAATCCCGGTCGATCCAGTAAATGCATTGACCGAGAGCGAGATGCGCCTCGGCCAGATTCTGTTGCAACTGAAGGGCAAGATCGGCTTCGACGCGGGCTTTCGTCTTCCAGGCATCAAGCGGCTCATAATAATGAAAAATCGCCGCGCGCGTGGAAGCGAGTCGCGCATGGGCCAGAGCAAACTTTGAGTCGAGCCCGATGGCGGTCTGGTAAAGCTGCTCCGCTTTTTTGTAATCTTCGAGTAACGTGTCCGGATTGCGTTCAATCTGGTTCGCCTGGAGATAAACCAGGTAGGCGGCGGCATTTTGGGTTGGCTTGGTTCCGATGCGCGCTTTTTCGTTAGGGCTCAACGTCACCCGCAGCGCTTCCGCGATTTCGGCAGCGAGTTCGCCTTGCAGGCCTAACGAGTCTGCCAGTGTCCGTTCGTAGCGATTGGCCCAAAGATGCCGATCTTTCAGGGCGTCGATCAACTGCACGTTCACCACCACTCGATCGCCTTCCCGCCGCACGCTTCCTTCCAATACGTTGGCCACTCCGAGAAGCCGGCCAATTTCGCGGAGATTGTGCGCCGCTGGATCGCGGAATTGCATCACCGACGAACGGCTGATCACGCGCAAGTCGGCGATCTTGGCCAGACTGGTGAGAATGTCGTCCTGGATGCCGTCGGCGAAAAATGCATTCTGCTTGTCGTCACTGAAATTGGCGAACGGTAACACCGCGATGCTCTTGTCAGGGATCAGTTCACCGCTTGAGCTGTGAGATGGAAGCCGCTCGTAAATCAGCACCGCGATTAGAAGTAGAAGAACACCGATGATCGTAAAATTGAAGACTCGGCCCGAGCTTTGCCGCGCTACTGGACCGACATCTTCCTCTCGAACAAGTCCTTTGGAGGTAAACTCGTAAAGCCACGCCAGCAGCATTGCGATTGGGAACCCAATGACCAGCACGACGATGACAAAGCGCACTGCCGAGTTCGGTATGTCGAAGAACGGAAAGACTTGAGTCGCGATTTGGGTTAAGAGCCATGCCACCATCGCGTAGACGACGGCCGCGCGATAGACATGCCGGCGCTTCAGCTCGGCAAAGAATTTTGGCAGATTCACTTGTTTCGCTGAATTAACTTTCGGAAGCGCCTTTCACAAGCGCAACGTCTCGAGCATGCTAAATTGCCGGATGCCATTTCAGCTCGAATCCGACTACAAACCTCGTGGCGACCAGGGTCAGGCCATCACCAAGCTGATCAAGTCGGTCGAAGCGGGAAATCGGCACCAGACGCTGCTCGGTGTTACTGGCTCGGGCAAAACATTCACGATCGCCAACGTCATTCGCGAGTTAAACCGGCCGACCCTGGTGATTTCCCACAACAAAACCCTGGCGGCGCAGCTTTACTCGGAGTTCAAACAATTCTTCCCCAAAAACGCAGTCGAATATTTCGTCAGCTACTTCGATTACTACCAACCGGAAGCGTACATTCCGCGGACCGATACGTACATCGAGAAGGACTCGTCGATTAACGAAGAGATCGAGCGATTGCGCCTGTCGGCAACCAGTGCACTGCTCACACGGCGCGACACAATCGTGGTCGCGAGCGTTTCCTGCATCTACGGCGTCACGTCGCCGGAAGATTACGAGCGCATGCTGCTGACGGTAAAACGCGGCCAGCATACGTCGCGCGAAGCGGTGCTTAGTCGCCTGGTCGATATGCTCTACGAACGCAACGATATCAGTTTCTCGCGGGGCAAATTTCGGGTCCGCGGCGACGTGGTCGAAGTCTATCCCGCGACCGCCGACGAGGAGGCGGTGCGTTTGGAATTTTTCGGCGACGAAATCGATGCCATCACCCGCTTCGATCCGTTGACGGGTCACGCCCGCGAGTCGCTCAGCATCATGACGTTTTTCCCGGCTAAACAATTCGTCACACCTGCCGATAAATTAAACCGCGCGTTGGGCACGATTCGGGAAGAACTCGAACAACGCATTGTCGATCTTGAAACGCACAACAAACTTCTCGAAGCGCAACGGCTCCGCCTTCGAACTGAGTACGACCTCGAAATGTTGCAGGAAATGGGTTTTTGCAACGGGATCGAGAATTATTCGCGGCATTTGTCCGGACGGCCGCCGGGATCGAAGCCGTACACGATCATCGATTTCTTCCCGAAAGATTTCCTGGTGGTGATCGACGAATCGCACGCCACCATTCCGCAAATTGGCGGGATGTACGAAGGTGATCGTTCGCGCAAAACCGTGCTGGTGAATTATGGTTTCCGTTTGCCGAGCGCGCTCGATAACCGGCCGCTGAATTTCGATGAGTTCATGAAACTGACGAACCAGCTCGTTTACGTGAGCGCGACTCCGGCAGAATTCGAAATCCAAAACAGCATTGTCGGCAACGAAGAATATTTTCCGCACAAACGGCAACGCATCGGCGCGGATGAGCCGGTTCCGTTCGTATTACCGGGTGAAACTGTGGCGGCGGTCTCAGATCGTCGATCCAGGGCAAACGGCGCTCGGAGAGCGCCGCTCCAGCAATCTCAGGTCCATATTTCGCGCACAGACGAGCCGGCCGAGAAATTCGAGGTTCGCGAGCCCGGAGCGCCGCTGGTTGTCGAACAAATCATTCGTCCGACCGGACTTCTCGACCCAAAAATCACGATCAAACCGCTCAAGAACCAGATCGACGATACGATCGAGCTTTGCCGGCAACGCGTTGAGAAAGGTGAGCGGGTGCTGATCACAACGTTGACCAAGCGCACCGCCGAAGATCTGGCCGACTATCTCCGAGACGTCGGATTAAAGGTGCGTTATCTCCACAGCGACATCGACACGATTGAGCGGGTCGAGATTTTGCGCGGCCTGCGCGCGGCTGATTTCGATATTCTCGTCGGCATCAATTTGCTCCGCGAAGGACTCGATCTTCCCGAAGTCTCGCTCGTCTGCATTCTCGACGCCGACAAGGAAGGCTTTTTGCGCAGCCAGACTTCGTTGATCCAAACTGCCGGCCGCGCCGCGCGGCATATCAATGGCGAGGTCGTGCTCTTCGCCGATCAGATCACGAAAAGCATGGAAGCGTTGATCTCGATCTCGGAATATCGCCGCACGAAACAGATGGAATACAACGAGAAGCACGGGATTACGCCGCAA
>CATPAT010000179.1 GCA_955652155.1 uncultured Chthoniobacterales bacterium
ATTCGACACCGGCGCCGACCAAGAGGCTTTTATCCCGCGCGCGTAGCGCCGGCACCTTGCTATAAATTTTCTCCAGCAATTCGGCCACCGGCGATTTTTCGGGAAGATCGACATCCAGCTCCGGCGTCCCAACCAAATCCCGGAGCTGCGAATAAAATCTTACTCGAACTTTCATCGCTAATCACTACGGCTGCGCGATCAGTTCCTTTCGCAGAACTCCGATGCACGGCAAATTGCGATACCGCTCGTCGTAGTCGAGTCCGTAGCCGACCACGAATTCGTCCTCGATCTCGAAGCCGAGATAATCGGCATCGACTTCTCGCGCGCGCTGCTTCCTTTTGCTCAAGAGGACACAAACGCGACTGCTCCGCGGATGCGCGGTCTCAAGTTTCTCGCGAATCGCGGCCAGCGCATGCCCGCTGTCGAGAATGTCATCCAGAATGAGAACATGTCGATCTTTCACGTCAGGGGGCGCGACTTGCTTAAAAATCACCTCTCCACTGGTTTCAGCTTTCCCGTGATAACTCGCGACGCTCAGGCAATCCAGGCGCAGCGGCAACTGGATTCGCCGCATTAAATCCGCCATGAAAACGAGACTGCCGTTCAACACCGCGACGACCGTCAGCTCACGATCGCGATAATCATTCGAAATCTGGGCGGCGATTTCGTCGAGGCGACGCAGAATCGTCCGTTCATCAAAGAGAACGCGCTCAAGATCGCCTTGCACTGCTCAATACTAGGCCACCCCTCTGGCGAAAGATCAACGCGCGACTCCTCCGTCATCAAATGCTAATTGTTGGCCATGCAGGTCCAGCACGAAAAATTCGAAGTGCGAACCAACGGCAAAGGCACCTATGAGATCACGAATGAGGTTCAGGAGAAGATCGACAAATCCGGCGTGCGAAACGGGGTCGCGACGATTTTCGTTCAACATACCAGTTGCAGCCTGACCATGATGGAGAACGCGGCTCCGGCGGCGCGGCGCGATATGGAACGGTTTTTCGAGCAGCTGGTACCGGAAGACGCGGACTACGAGCACGATGACGAGGGCCCGGACGACATGCCATCGCACATTCGCATGGTCCTGACGCGGACGAGCGATAGTGTCCCAATCGTCGATGGCAAAATGCAGCTCGGCACCTGGCAGGGAATTTTTCTTTTCGAACACCGACGTGAATCCCACCGGCGAAAAGTGTCAGTCATAATTATCGGCGACTAAATCCCGTAGCGGGACCGCGGCCAGCGACCACGGCTACAACATCCCGTAGATCGCGTCCACCAGGCGCAACGATTTTTCGTTCGGCAACACGCGTTGCTCCATTTGGTTCATGGCGTAAGCGAAACTGATCTTGTTTTCGGGATCGGCAAAGGCGTGACTGCCGCCGGCACCGGGATGACCGAAGGACGATGTCGATCTTCCAAAAATCTTTCGCGTCGAGCTTTTCGAGTCCTTCATGAATCCCGACGAGAACGCGGTCGGAATTTGAAACACGCGATCAATTCCATCGGTCAGCGTTGTCATCATCCAGCTGATCATCCTTTCGGAAAAGAATTGCCGCCCCTCAATTCGGCCGCCATTTGCCAGGATCGCGTAAAATTTCGCGAGCGCGCTTGCACTGCCGATCCCGCCGAAAGAAACGATTGGTTGGGCGCGAATGTCCGGTTTATTCATCGCGCTGACGGCCTGAAGCCCGGCTGGCGAAGTAAAAACTTTGTTCGCAAACGTCCCGTGCGTTGCTACTTCAAGATAGAATTCTTGGGGCTTTGATCGCTCGCCAGCTTTGGGCGCATAAATAGTGGCAACCCGCGCATTTTCTTTTTCGGGCAAACCGATCCTAAGATCGAGTCCAAGCGGCTCGGCAAAAGTTTTTCGCCAGTAGTCGCCCAATGTTGTTCCGGCAATTCGCCTAACGAGTTCGTCAATCAGGAAGCCGAAAGTGCGTGCGTGATAACCGTGCCCGTTTCCCGGCGGCCAGTTCGGCTCTTGTTTCTCGAGCGCATCGATGACTGCCGCATAATCGAGCACATCTACCTTTCGATCGAGAGCGGCCAGCCCGGCTTGATGCGAAAGCAATTGCGTGAGTGTGATGTTTTCTTTCCCGGCTTGGGCAAACTCCGGCCAGAACTCCCCCACTCGACGTTCGATGTCGATCTTGTGTTCCTGCAAGACATGCAACAGACACGCGCTGCCGAGTCCTTTAGTGGCCGACCAAATCAGAACAATCGTGTCCTCCTTCCACGGCTGTTCGCGGCGGGTATCGCAGAATCCGCCGTGAAGCTCGAGCAACTCCTTTCCGTTTTGCCAAACGGAAATGGCGGCGCCGAGGTCGCCAAATGTCTCGAAATTCTTTTGAAACAGAGGTTCGAGGCGTTCGCGAAGCTCAGCTGCATCCAGTTGCATCGATGGATGCTGTAGAGGCGGCTGTCTCAGCCGCAAGAAGAAACCGCCGGTTCGCCGCTGAGGACAGCGGCCACTACAATTTCAGATCAGTTTCCGGACGGATTCGAGATCAGGGTCTTTCTTCGCGATCTCGCGAAATGACGGATCCATTTTGAAACTGGTGAGCAAGTGAACCTGGGCCGATTTCGAATTGCCGAGAAGCGCGTCGTAGCAGCCCATATTATAATAATAGATTGGCTCGCGCAGGAGTGCGGCCGGCCCTTTGAGGAGAAGTTTCTTAGCTTTGAGAGTTTTCCCGAGCTCGTGCAAACAGAACCCAGCATGGAGAAATCCGGCGCTGCAGGTGGGCGCAACCTGGCAAAGCTTCCGGCTGATCGTCAAAGCGCGCGCCCATCTTTTTTCCCTCATCAAATGACGGAGACGCAATTGGAGGACTTCCGGCTGATTTTGAGATGGCGTTTCGATCGCATTTAACTCGGCAATCGACTCGCGATCCATGCCGAGTTCGGCATATCCGACGGCCGCCCGTAATCGCCATTCGAAGTCCACGCATAGCTTTAAGCAAAGACCTTGCCAACCGTAGCCCTCGCCCTCTGGGCGGCAGCTAAGGCTGCCGCGGTCGGGAGCGTTTCGCAGAGCGAAGGCGGCTACAGCAGAAGTTCTTCCAGCTCCGCCAGCCGGTTCTCAAACAACCCCAGGGTGCTCTC
>CATPAT010000180.1 GCA_955652155.1 uncultured Chthoniobacterales bacterium
GGTCTCGACGATCTGGGCGCTCCGATGTCGCGGAATCAATCCCAAAAGATTGAAAAGAAACTCGACGATCAACGCTGCTACAACCATCGCGATGTAAAAAACCCCGACGATCAAGGCAGCGACTTTCCAGCCATAATATTTGCGATAGATATCGATGATCGGAAGAATGATCAGGTCTGCGTAAATAAATGCGATCACGCCGCCAAAGCTGATCCCGCCATTCCAAAGAACTGCCGCGAGCGGGATATTGCCGACCGAGCAAACGAAGGATAGGACCGACACGATGGGACCCACAAGCGGTCCCCAGAAAGTCGCCGCCACCGGATGCGACGTGAGAAAAAATGTCTTCCAAAAACCCTGCGGGACCCAGGCGGCGAGTGCGCCGGCCAGCAAAAGCCCAATCACGATGTCTTTCCAAACGGCGAGCACGTCCATCACGAAGTAGTGGCTCGTGGCGGTGATGCCTTCGGCAGACGTAAACCGTTGCCAGAGCGAACCGCCTTCTTCGACGCTCATATCCATTTCAGCATGACCTTCCATGCTTCCTTTGATCCCTTTGTCCGCCTGCCTCCGCGCCTCGCTTATCAGCTTTCGCGAAAGAAAAATTCTGAAAAGCACTGCCATCATCGCCACCATCACCAGCCCGCCCCCGAATTCAGCGAGCGCAAATTGCCACCCCATTAACACGATCAAGATGACACTCAATTCGACAACCAGATTGGTGGAAGCGAGCTCGAACGCCATCGCGGCGGTGAAATCGGCGCCTTTGCGAAAAATCGAACGCGCCAGTGCGACCGCAGCATATGAACACGACGAAGAGGCCGCGCCAAGTCCGGTAGCAATGGCAAGGGACTTCGGCGAATCATTCGGGAGCAATCGGCTCATCTCTCCCTTTGAGACGATTGCCTGGACAACTCCCGAGAGCCCAAATCCTAATATTAACGGCCACAAAATTTCCCAGAACATGGCAAACGCCATCCACAAAGCGTGGCCGAGCGCAGCAATCAGGTTTGTCATCATCCGTGATGCATGTGTGTATCTGGTTGCTTTGGCGTTTGCTGAACTTCGATATCGTCTCGGCGCATGTCGTCGGCCGCGGCAAGACCGGCAACAGTTCCATCCGGATGGCGATACCAACCTGGATCTTCGTAGGATGTAATTCCTTCGCGAATTTTTATGACGGTGAACATTCCGCCCATCGCGATGTAATCGAACGGCCCCGGACCGCCCATCATCGGAAGGCTGTTGCGTGGAACCGGCATTCCCATTGTGCCCATGTCAGCCATTCCAGTTTCACCCATTGTCATGTAGCCCGGCAGAAGCGAGCTACGAATCTTCTCATCCAACTTGCCGGGTTTAACGCCGATCGTGTTTGGAAATTTGTCGCCCATTTGCGTCATGGTGTGATGCGTCATGTGGCAATGCACTGGCCAATCACCGGGATTGTCGGCAATGAACTCGATTACGCGCGCGCTTCCAGCTTGCACCAGCACGGTCGCTTCGATTTGTTGCGCTGACTCCGGAATTTGCCCGCCATCAGTTTCAACCACTCGAAAGGTATGTCCGTGCAAGTGCATCGGATGATGATCCATAGCACTCAGATTGATGAAACGGATACGAACCCGATCCCGCAGTTTTGCAACCATCGGTTCCGTCCCCGGAAAAATGCGAGCATTCATTGAGAAGACATTGAAGTCGGTCATCTCATTTGGATTTGGGCGCATGGTACCGGTGTCGACCCGCCATTCACTCAACATGAAAGCGAAATCGCGATCGACGCGATACTTTGGATTGCGCGGATGAATGACGAACAGCCCCATTAAACCGAGCGCCATCTGCGTCATCTCATCGTGATGCGAGTGATACATGTGCGTGCCGTACTGCTTGAGCGTGAACTCGTACTTAAACGTCTCGCCTGATTTGATCGGTGGTTGTGTTAATCCGCTAACTCCATCCATCCCGTTCGGCAGAATGATTCCGTGCCAATGGATGCTTGTGGCCGCGGGCAAATTGTTCGTCACGTAAATGCGGACCCGATCACCTTCGACCGCTTCTATTGTTGGTCCATGTACGCGACCATTAAATCCCCAGCAAAACGCTTCGAGACCGGGAGCGAATTCGTGTTTCACTTCCTCAGCCACAAGATGATAGACCTTGGCGCCATCGACGATTTTCCACGGCAACGAAACATTGTTCGGCGTGATCACCGGCGTGTAATCACGACCCGGTTGCGCGAGCGGAACGGTTGCCGTCGGCGAAATGGTCTGCGCCGGAGCGGAAACAACACTGCGCAATAATGAAACGCCACCAGCCGCCACTGCGGTCCCGCTTAAAAACTTTCTTCGCGTCATCATAATTTATCTCCCGTGCACGACTTCTTTGCTTTCGGAGAGCTGGAGCAGCTTTCCGTTGAGCGAACCGCCGACCGCTTTTTCCAATTCCGCGCGCGCCGCCCAATAATCGCGCTGCGCTTCGACTGACTGCCGCGCGGCATTCACTTCCTCCTGTTTCGCCCGCAACAGATCAAACAAACTGATTTGCATCGCGTTGTACTGAAGCTGCGATTCTTCGACAATTCGGTGGCGCAGAGGCAACACCGTTGATCGGGAATAATCGACCATTGCGCGCGCGTTCAGCATCCGATCGCGCGACGATCGCACCTCCGAACGAATTTGGACGGCGAGGCCGAGGTAACGTTGTTGAAGCTGGCGCACCTTGGCTTCGGTGCGCGCTTTAACCCCTTGTCCGAAATTAAAAAGTGGAATGGGGAATGTTATGATCGGTCCAGTCGAATGCTCTTTCTGAATTTCGTGCACATAACGGCCACCAATTTCAACTTGCTGCCCGATTTGCTGGAAGCGCGCGAAGCCGAGGCCTTGCGCCTGGCCTAACGTTTCGAATCGCACCGCGGCAAGATCGAGACGTTGCTCGATCGCGCGGGACTCCAATCCGCTCGTTCCGTTTTCGATCTTCGGCGGGTCTGGCAAACGCGGCGCGATCGTCCAATTGATCTGCTCGCCCCACACTCCCATCAGCCTGTTTAATTTCTCGCGGCTTTGGATTGCCAAGGCCTGCCCTTTCGACAGATCGAGTTTCGCCTGCACATGCAACGCTTCCTCGCTCGCAAGATCGACATCTCGTGTGTTGCCGGCTTGATGAAGTTGCAATGCCGCTTCCGCCGAAGCCGCTGCCGTTTTCTCAACTTCAACGCCAAGATCGCCCAGTTGCAGATTGCCCTGGTGTTCGTAGAACGCGGCGCGCACCTCCGCCGCGATTTTTAAAATTTCATTTCCGACACGCGATTTCGCCGCTTCCAGTTGCGCTTTGGCCGCGCGTTTTCGTATTGGCAGAAATAGAATGTCGATGAATTGCGTCACTAGTTCCGCTTCCAGGGCCTGTCCGGGGAAGCGCCGCTCAATAGAGAAGAGCGGATTTCTCAGCAATCCCGCTTCGATCACATCTGCCTGCGCAATTCCGATCTCTTCGTAAACTCCTTGTAACTCATGATTGTTGAGCAGCGCGATCTGAACTGCAGAGTTCGGCGTCAGCGACCGATTCAAAAGCACGCGAACGTAACGTTCCGCTTCGGCATCTTGCGGCGTGCCGCGATTCCATTGCACGCGTTTGCCCGTGCGTGACAAAACGGTGTTGGAAACGTCGCCGAAGGATTGGTCCAAAGACGCGGCCGAACAAACGCTGCTCACGAGAACCGCCACGAAACACAAAATGGTTTTCATTTCGGTGGCGCGCCTTCTTTCTTGATCAACGTCGTCCCGCAGATCGGACACTTGCCCGGCTTGTCAGCATGGATTTGCGGATGAATGAGGCACGTGTAGTAAAAATCTTGCGACTGCGTTTGCTCCGACTTCTCTTTCATTTCTTCTGAAGTCTTCTTCATCTCCTCGGAAGTTTTTTTCATCTCGTCAGCGACAGCTTTTTCTTCCGTGTTCGCATTTGTTTGCGGCGGCATCTCCTTGTGATCTTCCATCTTCATGCCCGGCATATTGCTCATGTCGTGGTGCATCGTCTCGGCGCTCTTCGCGCTGCTCGCGGTTTGGCTCAGTTCGCTTTGGATCGCGACTGTTGTCTCATCGTGCACGAGCAAGTTGTTAGGCCTCCGCACTGGAACGCTCACTGTTGGATCGGCGGCATTACCGGGCGGTAACGGCGCCGGATTTGTCGATGCACAACCGGCAAGAAGTCCGGACGCAATAATCGAGCAAAGCGACTGCTTTGCGCTAATGCGGATGCTCATCATGCTTGTGCTCTGGAGGTGAGTTCGAAGCACTCGGACTAGCTGACGGACTCGCGCCGCCCGCCGCTTCTAATTGTTTACGACTGGCTTCGAGCTGTAGCCTGCTCGCTTCGAGTTGGAGACGACTTGCCTCGAGTTGTTTTTGTTCTTCCTCTGTCTTCGGTTGTTTGCCAGCGGGTTGCTGCATCTTCTCATGTCCCGCATGTTCCGTTGTCTGGGCCGGTGAAGTCTCGGGTTTCTGTTCTTCGGCGTGCTCATGTTCATCCCCGTGATGGTGGTGTTCGTCGGCGCGCGCTTGCGGTGGCGGTTCAAAACGAAATTCCTTGTGACGAACGTGACCGCCCGCATACGCGATGTAACCGCCGGTGCCGAGAGTGGCGCATCCCAACACGAGGGTGCCGACCGTGATCGCGAACGATGTGCGCGGCCATTTCACAACGGCGCCGACTCCGACGGCGGCCACGCCGGCCAACACATAAAAGAGCCAGATCATTTTTTCCCCGCGCGCCATATGCTCGTCGAGCCATTGCTCACCCGCGGGATCGGACATCGCTTTCACGCGATCGTAACCGGCTTCGCCATAATAATAGGTTGGCCACGCTGATAACGCGCAAACGAAAACAAGAACCAGCGCGGCGATGGTGACGCGTTGATTGCTCAACACCAATGCAAGCGCCAGCGCTAAAACTCCGACGGCGAGTCCGTAAACCGGCAGCGGGTTGATTAGAATATGAAGATATTCAGGATCGCTTAGATGTTGCCGAAGTATGTTCATTCGTTTTTTCAGCGCGCGAGCGCTGCCGCACCTCGCGACCGCGCCCGATGCTCGCTGTTACAGAGGTCCGAACCAGGAAGTCGCCCAGCTCTTCATCTGCTTGATTTCGCTTTGCTGGTCCTTCGCGATTTTCGCCGCGAACTCTTTTAGCTCGGGATGCGCGCCCTTGCTTTCAGCCTGCTCTGCCATCTCAACTGCCATGTGATGATGCATTGCCATCATTTGCAGAAACACCTTGTCGAAATCGGCGTCTTTCTTTCCGGTGAACATCGACATGTTGGATTTCATCTCTTTGTCGGCTTTTTCGTTTGCGACTTCCTTGGGAGAAGCTTTGTACCAATCCGTTAGCCATTTTGTCATTTGCTCGATCTCCTGTTGTTGCGCGGAGATGATCTTCTCGGCTAACTGCCGGAGCTCTGCTCGTTGCGTGTGATCAGGGACCATCTTCGCCATCTCAATCGCGCTGCGATGATGTTGAATCATCTGCTGTAGAAAGCTCTGCTCGAA
>CATPAT010000181.1 GCA_955652155.1 uncultured Chthoniobacterales bacterium
AAACGAGCCGGTATTGGAACGAGTTGAATTTTTCGATCTCTTCAGCGGCGGTGAAGTCCCTGAAGGTAAAAAGTCGCTCGCATATCGATTGACATATCGAGATCGGAGTCGCACACTGACAAGTGAGGAAGTGAGTGCGGTGCACGCGAAAATTCGCGGGCGATTGCAGCGCGACCTCGGCGCGGAATTGCGCGAGTAGTTCTTTGAGAGTGAAAGCCGCTCGTTGAGGGTTGGGAAGGAAACCAGTGCTTTCCACTCAACTCTCAACCAGCGGCTTTCGAATTTACCCTGCGATGTTCGAGATTGAGGTGACGTCCCCGAACCGATAGTTGACGAAATTAAGGAGGCTTGGTTGGTGCGGAGAATGACAGGCCTTTATTGGAAGTCAGATTCCGCAGCGACGGTCATCCGCCGTTTACCGAAAGGGAACGGGAGATTCACCTAAACGGCATCTGTGGGGTAAAATTTTAAAAACCCGGATCGAATGATCGATCCGGGTTTTTCGTTAAAGGGTCAAAGCCATGAAGCGTTCAAGCAAAAGACAATGCCGGGCAAACGCTTCAACATTTTAACGCTTCGTCGCTTCATCGCAGTTGAAATTCGCTCGTTAACATCGACAATCACCCGCGATGCGCGCCCTGCTCGCTCTCGAAGACGGAAAATATTTCGAGGGCGAATCATTTGCCGCAACCGGGATCCGCGTCGGCGAGATTTGTTTCAACACCGCGATGACAGGTTATCAGGAAGTGCTGACCGATCCTTCCTACCGAGGCCAGATCGTGGCCATGACTTATCCGCTAATCGGAAATTACGGAACCAACTCGCTCGATCAGGAAAGCCGTTCGCCGCACGTCCGTGGGTTTGTGATCGAAGAACTAAGCGAGGCGCCGAGCAACTGGCGTTCGGAAATGTCGCTCGATGAATATTTGCGCAAATGGGACATACCCGGCGTCCAAGGGATCGACACGCGCGCGCTGACGCGGCATTTGCGGACGCGTGGCGCGATGAAGGCGTGTTTAACGACTGAGAAAATGTCGACCGAACAAGCGGTGCAACGCGCGGTCGATGGCGAAGGCGTGATTGGAATGGATTATGTCCGCGAGGTCTCGACGCCGGAAATTTATCAATGGGACCCGGACGATAAGTTGAGCCAGCCGTGGTCGATCGCGAACGGAAACGGCGACAACAAACCGAAATTGCCGCCAATTCGATTTCGGGTCGTGGCTTATGATTACGGGATCAAACAAAATATTTTGCGGTTACTCCGACAAAAAGGCTTCGGCGTAACCGTTGTTCCCGCGCCAACAACGGCCGAACAAACACTCGCGCTAAATCCGGACGGAGTTTTTCTTTCAAACGGACCGGGAGATCCATCCGCACTGCCCTACGCGCACAAAACGGTCGCCGATTTGATGGGCAAAAAGCCCATCTTCGGAATTTGCCTCGGCCACCAGATTCTCGGCTTCGCGTTCGGCGGATCGACATTCAAACTGAAGTTCGGTCATCGGGGAGCCAATCAGCCAGTCAAAGATTTACATACCGGCAAGGTCGCGATCACCGCGCAAAATCATGGATTCGCGGTCGATCCGGAGTCTTTGCCTAAAAATGTTGAAGTGAGCCATATCAATTTGAACGACAACACCGTGGAAGGAATGCGGCACAAAGAATTGCCGATCTTCAGTGTGCAATATCACCCCGAGGCCGCGCCGGGCCCGCACGACGCGTCCTACTTCTTCTCGCAGTTTGCGGATTTGATCGACGGCAAGAAGAGCGGAAAATGAAGTATGAATAAACCAAACCTCTGCAAGATGGTAGTCAGCGCGATGTTCGTCGTCGCTTTAACACTTTCTCCGTTCGCTCTCGCTGAAGAGCATCAGCACGGAAAAGAGAAATCAGATACGGCTGCTGAAAAAACGGTGACCGGCGAAATCGTCGACATGATGTGCTACGTCGATCACAACGCGGTCGGCGAAAGTCACGGTCAATCGTGCGGCGCCAAGTGCATCAAGAACGGTGGCCCGGTTGGAATCGTTAGTGACGGCAAAGCGTATCTCGTGGTCGGCGAGCACAAACCGATGAACGATCAGTTGGCCGAGTACTGCGGCAAAACGGTGACACTGAAAGGCAAATTAGCCGACCGCGGTGGCATAGCCATGCTCGAGAACGCAGAGATCGCTAAGAAATAGCAAAGCGCTTTCCGGCGCTATTTTTAGGTCTTCAGTCGCAGCGCGATTACTTCGCGGAGCATCGCCAGGCTGTCGTAAATCACGCGGACCTTGCTGCCTTCGGCATGGTTCCAACGCACCGGAATTTCGCGCAGCCGCAATCCAGCGCGGTGGGCGAGAAAAAGAAGTTCAACATCAAACGCGAACCCAATGGTGTGCGCCTTTTTCAGAATTGGCCGGCAAACAGCCAGCCGAAAGGCTTTGAAACCGCACTGTGTGTCCCAGAACGGCATCCCAGTCGCGAGTCGCACGATCAAATTGAACACGCGACCGGCCTGTTCGCGCCGCCACGGCTGCCGAATACCGATCAGACTGCGATCAAGCGCGCGCGATCCGAACGCAAGATCGACATCTCCGTTCGCGATCGGCTCGATCACTTTCGGAATTTCGCTGAGTGGCGTCGATAGGTCGGCGTCGAAGAACAATCCGATTGGTTTTGTTGCCGCAAGCAGTCCAGTTCGCACCGCTGCGCCTTTTCCGCGATTAGGAAAATTCTCGAGCAATCGAGTTTGGATTTTTGCACCCGTTAAT
>CATPAT010000182.1 GCA_955652155.1 uncultured Chthoniobacterales bacterium
GCAAACTAGCGCACCAAGATCGAGAAGCGCTGAATTATATGCGGCCGGGGCCTTTTTGGGAGTGAGAGCGGAGGCGGCATTCCAAAGTGCGTTCCGTCCAGCAGTCGAATCGATCGGAATTCGCAAGTCGAGCAGACGTGACAAAAGGCGCGAAGTATTCGCCTCGATAATGGCCAGCGGCTGATCGAAAGCGAATGTGGCAATGGCGTGGGCGGTGTATTTCCCGACTCCGGGAAGTTGTTGCAGCTGATCGATCGACTTCGGGAAATGCCCACAATGTCGGGTTGCGACGATTTTTGCGGTGGCGCGAAGATTTCGAGCACGATTGTAGTAACCAAGGCCCTGCCAGGCGTGTAGCACTTCGGCCTCCGAGGCACAAGCTAACGCTGCAAAATTTGGAAATCGTCGGAGCCAGTCTTTATAATATGGCAAGACGGTGCCGACTTGCGTTTGTTGGAGCATGAACTCGGAGACGAGAATGGCGTACGGGTCTCGTGTCCGGCGCCAGGGAAGATCGCGCCCGTGTTCGCGATACCATCCGAGAAGTGCTCGCTGAAAGGTTTTCTGTTTTGTCATGTCGAGCGGAGTCGAGACATCTCTACATGTTTCCGGAAATAGTAAGAGATTCCTCGACTTCGCTCGGAATGACAAGAAAGGTGCACGCGAAAGGTGAATTCTTACGCGCATCCGTTAACGGTCGGCCAAGTTAAAGCGCTGCGTCGGCTTCTCGATGAGCTCGGTTTCGAATTCTCGCCGAAGGAATACACAATTTTTTTTGGTCAAAAAAATAAACTGAGCGTCGCTGTTTATGAGAAAGGACCAAAGGTGCTGGTGCAGGGCAAGGGCGTGGAGGAGTTTGTCCAGTTCGAGTTGGAGCCGAAGATTCTGGGCGAGGCGAAGCTTGGCTATGAGGAAGTGCACGCGCCGGGCATGTTCGAACCGCATTTCGGTGTCGATGAAAGCGGAAAGGGCGATTTTTTTGGGCCGCTCGTGATCGCGGGTGTTTTTGTAGATCGGGGAATTGCGCGCAGGCTGATTGACGCCGGCGTGCAAGACAGCAAACGAATCGGGTCCGATGCGCGGATCCGTGCGTTGGCCGATGAGATCCGAAAAACTTCGATGGGCTTGATCGACGTGGTGTTGATCGGACCGGCAAAATACAACGAGCTGTATGAGAAGTTCGGGAATCTGAACAAGCTGCTGGCTTGGGGTCACGCCCGAGTGATCGAAAACTTGCTGGCCAAAAAACCGGACTGCCCACGGTCGTTGTCCGACCAGTTCGGCGATGCGCGGGTCATCGAGCAATCGTTGCTTCGTCATGGCCGCAAGATCGCCATCCAGCAACGACCACGGGCCGAATCCGACATCGCGGTAGCGGCGGCCTCAATTCTCGCCCGCGAGGGGTTCATTAATTGGTTGGAGCGGGAGGGGAAGAAGCTTGGAATGCGTCTGGAGCGAGGGGTTTCGCCGGCAGTGAAGGCCGCCGCCGGAAGGCTGGTGGAGGGAAAAGGCCCGGAGATTTTGCGGGAGGTAGCGAAGGTCCATTTTCGGACCGCACACGCGGTCGCGCCTGAGCATTTTGCGGAGGCACGGCCACGGGAAGAGTGGCGAAAATAGGTAGATCGGGCAGTAAAAACAGGGCGGGCAAGGTTCCTGCTATAGTTTTTTTCACCTGTTTGGGAATTGTGGAAACTAGACTCTTGACGTTAAACGCTGATCCGGTCTTCCAGGATCGCGCGCTTGCCATTCTCGACCACATCGAGTCTTTGGAGACCCAGATTGTGCGGAATCTCTCGGAAGCGGTTCAAGCATTGCTCGAGGAGAATTTCGACGGTCTACTAATTGAAGGCGATGCGGCACTGGCTGTCGACCAGGCGACAAATCTGCGTCAGCATTTTCCATCTCTGACCATTGCTTGTTTGCTTCAGGGCCGCGGGCGCCGCTCAGACATCAGCCTGAGAGCGAAGGAGCAAAATATCGAATTGCTGTCCGGAGCCCGGAGCGATCGACGGTTGGGAGCGACTTTGACGCGTTTTGTTCGGTCGCTCGATACGCAAGCAGGCGCGGCTTCGGAAGGAATCGACCCGTGCCATTCGCTGATTGGAAACCTTAATCAATTTTCGGCGGCCGAGATTTTGCAAATGAGCTGCTTAAGCCAGCGGAGCGGACGTTTTACTTTTAAGTCTGGGCGCGGCAACAGCGAGATCTATCTCCAGCAGGGTTCGGTGCGGCATGCCGTGTTTGGTTCAGTCGAAGGAGAGGCGGCGGTGGCCGAGATTTTCCGGTGGCGACAAGGCCGATTCTATTTTGAAGAGGGAATCATCAGCCAGGAACAAACGGTGAACCGGCCTTGGGCGCATTTGCTGATCGATAATCTGCAAAAGCTCGATGAGACCCTAGAGCTGGTGAGTGTTTAGGACGTTCTCATGCGCGACAAGGATCTCGAAACGAAGCTGCGTTTAGTCACATTGCAGCTGGAGAACTGGAAGAAACTCCACGATCTCATCACTTACGGTCTGGATAAGGCGAAGCCGATCATATCGACCGAACAGGAGCGCCAGTTTACCGAAATCCGCGGCAATTTGTTGCAAGAAATCGAATACGTTTTTCGCGAACTAAACATGGTTGCGGAGGTCTCGGGCAAAGCAATGAGCGTTTTGCAACGCGGTGTTTCCGTGCGTGGCGTGCGGGATCTTTCTAATGAGGAAGTTCGCCGGCTGGAAACGGATTGGAACGGCGTCTTCACAAAACTCGGTTTGATGCAGGGCCAGCTTAAAGCGCGACGCAAGGATTTGGCCGAGCAGACGGCGTTCAGTTATTACCTGAACCGCCTGTTGCAGCGTCCGGCGACGGCGCGCTAAGCCGGATCAGGCCAGGCCTTAGGCTATTCGGGGCCAAAGAATTTACTTTTCTTCGCCAATTGTGCCCGCGATTGTGCCCTGACGAACGATTCATTGTTTGGAGGTATGGCAAAACTTACGAAACGCGACATCGTGGTTGCGATTAGCAACCAGACCGGAATGGTGCAACACCAGGTCTTCGACATTGTCCAGCGCACCCTCGACAAGATTACTGACAGTTTGGCCAACAATGTTCCGGTCGAACTGCGCAACTTTGGAATTTTCCAACCGCGATTGACCAAACCGCGGGTGGGACGAAACCCAAATCAACCGGGTAGCAGTTTCGTCATTCCATCGCGCGCGACCGTGAAATTCAAGGCGGGGAAGGTAATGCGACAGCGCGTCGAAAAATTGTCCCGCGAATTAAAGGAAGCCGCGGCCAAGAAAGCTCCGGCGGCCGCGACGCGGCCCAACGGTCAGTAAATTGCGGCAGGATCGACATCTTCGCCGGTGGCGACTTTAAGATGTCGATTCGAGAAGGTGACGAATGGCCTGTTCGAGTCGGTCGAAATTGATCGGCTTGGTGAGATGTTCTGAAAATCCGGCATCGTGCGCTTTGTTCACGTCGGTTTCCATTCCGAAACCGCTCAGCGCGATTCCAGGTAAGCCTTTGCTTTTTCGCAATTCGCTCATCAATTCATAACCGCTTCGGTCGGGCAGGCCGATGTCGCTAATCAGCAAGTCGAAATCCTCCTGCTCCGTTTTTTCTAAGGCGGCGCCTGCGGAGTATGCGACGGTTATATCGTAGCCGCGGCGTTCGAGCATCATTTTCATTCCGGTGCAGGTATCGGCGTGATCGTCGACGACAAGAAGTCGGTGGCGACGTGAAATGGGTTTCATCTTGTCCGGGACGGTTGGGCGCTCGCCATCGGCGCCGTTTTCCGCGCGAACCGGCGCGGCAACTGTTTTCAGCTGGACCAAGAAAGTCGAGCCTTTGTCTTTCCCTGGACTTTCGACATGAATTTTTCCATGGTGGGCGTCTACCATCGCCTTGGAAATGGCGAGGCCGAGTCCAAGGCCGCCAAAGCGGCGAGTAATAGAAGTTTGTCCCTGCTCGAAAGCGTTGAAGATTTTTTCGACCTTCTCCGGCTCGATCCCGATTCCGGTATCGGTGATACGAACTTCAATTTCGTCCGGCAGAATGTTCGACGTCGCGATCGTGATTCGGCCGTTGGCGGGCGTAAATTTGACGCTGTTTTTGACCAGATTCCAAAACACCTGCTGTAGCCGCGCCGGGTCGCCCTCCACATGGACGCCTTGAGCGTCGAGTTCAAATTTTACCTCGATTGATTTTTTGGCCAGGTCCTCACGGCAAATTTCGTAGGCGCGTCGCAGGATTTCGTGCAAGTCAACAACTTCAAAACTGAGTTGCAATTTGCCTTTGGCGATGCGCGTCACATCCAGCAAGTCGTCGATCAAGCGGGCTTCCAGTTCGACATTGCGTCGAATCACTTCGAGAGCTTCCTGCAGTTTGGGCGAACGTGGGGCGGTCGCTTCTAATTCGCCGACCATCGCAATCACGGGGGAGAGAGGGTTGCGCAATTCGTGCGAAAGAAGCGCGAGGAATTGATCTTTGGCCGCGTTCGCGTTGATCAGCTCCTGCCGGAGAGTGACATCGCGAGTCCTGTCTTCCACCAAGTAAAGGACTCCCTGAATCGTTTGGTCGGCCGCTTGCAAACGCAAAAGTGTAACGTTGACGAAGTGAGTCATGTCCCCTTTGTCCCGAAATGGTTGCTCGATCAGCTGAAATGGGGTGCCGAAAGAGAGAACCCGCTCAATCGCATCAACCGGCGCAATCTTCACATCGTCGTAGGCCGCGCCGACAATCTCACGGTTCTCGCTTAAACCGCCGAACCGTTGTGCCATTTGGCTGAATGCTTCGTTGGCCTGCAAAAATTTCTTCGAGATCGGATCGACGAAGGCGATGCCGACCGGCATGTTGGCGAGGATCTTTTCGCTGAAAATGACTTCGCGCTCGATCCGGCGGGCGGCCTCCGTTTGGCGGCGATAAAAAATTCCACCAAGCCAGGCAAAGATTGCAGCAAGTCCCATGAGCAAGCCCGCCAACACGGTCATGTTGCCAATCAGATCATGCACCGGTTTGTAAGCGACGGCTTTGGGCTGTCGGACTACAACGGTCCATCCGGTCGACTCGACTGGACTGAACGAATAGAGATTGCCGGCGACCTCGAGGTTCCCATTTTTAGTTTCGCTGATCTCTCTCGGTCCAATCGATTCCGCCGCGGAAGATGTCCCCGGGTTTGGCCGAAAGTCGTTCGTAAATAGTGGTTGCCTGTTTTGATCGATGACCTGGCAGGTTGATTGGTCGGCGAATTGGATGGTGGAAAGACGGCGGCCGATTCGCTCTACCAAGACTGAGACACCGAGATAGCCGGTAATATTTTTATCGGGCGTGTGCACCGCGCCCACGATGTCAGTGACCATTCGCTCGTCGGAAAAACGGGGATGGACCGGCGAAACGAAGGCGCCGGAAGTTTTATCCGCGCCAGGCCGCCACAGGTTCGAATCCAAATCCTTTCCGATCATCGCCGGGTTATAAGGAATTGAAGCGATCAATCGTCCGTCGCGACCGGTGAGGAACATTCCATCGATCCGCGGGTGCGAATAAAAAGTTGTGCCGAGCCATTGCTGGGCCGCTGACTGCTGATTCGATGAATTCAGAATCCGCGAGACATCAGGAAGCGTTTGGTAGTAATCGATGATCCCCTGAGTCCGGCTGAGGTCATCACCGACGAGGCGGCTGATGAGCTGGACAAAGGTTTGCCGGTCGCGCAAAATTTTCGACTCGAGCCTGGGGCCGAGAACGGTGAAGGAGACAAAGAGTATTACGATCGAAGGCACCCATCCGGCCAAAAGGATCGAAACGACGATGTTGAAGCGTTCAAACCGATCGTGCCGGGCTTTCTTCAGGAGGTATCGCAATGGCATACCGCTGGGTAATCAAGATAGCATATCAGCAGGGCGCTTGCCGCTGACCCTGATCGAGACCTAATTATTCGCCCCGGCGAATCGCCTCGTTCAATCCGCTTGCTTCCGTGCGAACGAGGCCGATGTCTGCCCGGGTGATGGCTTCAGGCGATTTACCCAAGATTGGCTGCAATTTCTTTATGCTGGCGCGAATCTTTTCAAAAAGCGGCAAGTGGGCAACCGTCGGCGGCAGCGTTTTCAATTCAGCGCCGAAGTAGTCGGCCAAATCCGGCTGCGCCAAAAGCTTCGCGCGCGGCGGAGAGAATTCTGTTTCCACAGCTCCCGCCGAAATCTCCAAGCCGCGCAACCAACCGCCGAGACTGATCAGGTGTGCCATCTTCTCGTCGCGCAATTCGATCATTGCTTGTTCGACATCCGTTTGGGTTGCGATCAGTTCTTGGCGCACTTGTTGCCATGCACCGCGCCGACCGAGCTCAGTTAGGCTCGCGCTGTGGCGCATCACCCGATCGCCCACGCCCAGGGCGCGCGCTTGTTCCATCAAGACGCGTCCGAAATTTTCGACCAGGTTCTTCCTTTTCGCTTCGACAAGCAGAAAGCCATCGGCAATCAATCCGCCAAAAACCAATCCTTTATGCTCGCGACCGGCGACGATTGATTGCGGAAGCTCCCGCTTCAATTGATCGAACGGTAGTGGCCGAAGTTGGTCGAGCTGGGCAAAGATCCTTTCGATCGAAGGCGCGGTGTAGGCATTGACGCCAAGCTCTTCCCGTTCGTGTTGCTTGTCTTCGGTTGGTTCTTCTTGATTCTCGCCAATTGCTGCTGGCATTAGTGTCAGCGCGACCAAGATCGACACCGTGCGGATTTTGACGCGCCTCGGCTTTGTTTTGCAGAGGCAATCGCGCCATTTTTGATTTGACGCTGGCGACGGACACGCCATCATGCGCACCTGCTGTCTTAATAACTGGCAGCCAACCTTATGCAAGGAAGCCTCGGCTATGTGATTTGGACGGCGTGTTACCTCGCCGTGCTCATCGGCCTCTCTGCTTACGGCGTTCACCGGTATTTCATCATTTATCTCTTCCTTAAGAACCGCAAACGCGCGGTGGTTCCGGCGGGTCGGTTTCGGCAGCTGCCGCGAGTGACCGTTCAGCTTCCGATTTTTAACGAAATTTACGTAGTGGAGCGCCTTTTGCGCTCGGTCAGCGAGCTCGATTATCCGAGAGAATTGTTGCAGATCCAGGTCCTGGACGATTCCACCGACGATACGCGGGAAGTGACTGCTTCGTGCGCCGAAGAATTGCGGCAGCGCGGCTTCGATGTTCAGCTGATTCATCGAGTTGATCGGACCGGATTCAAGGCCGGTGCCCTTGCCGCCGGACTCGAGTGGGCCGCGGGCGAGTTTGTTTGCATCCTCGACGCCGACTTCGTTGCGCCGCCAGATTTACTTCAGCACACGATCCATTTTTTCACCGATCCAAAGATCGGCATGATCCAATCCCGCTGGGGTCATTTAAATCGCGGCTACTCGTTGCTCACGCGGATGCAGGCCATGTTTTTGGACGGCCATCTCTTGCTCGAGCAAACGGCGCGCAGCCGGAGCGGACGCTTTTTTAATTTCAACGGCACAGCCGGGCTTTGGCGGCGCTCTTGCATCGAGGAGGCCGGGGGCTGGCAGCACGACACGCTCTGTGAAGATCTCGATCTGAGCTATCGCGCTCAGCTCGCTGGCTGGAAATTCATTTTTCTTCCTGACGTGGTGACGCCGGCCGAGTTGCCAGTGGACATGAATGGTTTCAAGTCCCAACAGCATCGCTGGACCAAAGGCTCCATTCAGACCTGCAAAAAACTCTTGCCCCGGATCTGGCGCAGCGAGCTGTCTTTCGCGATTAAGGCTGAAGCGACCGGTCACCTGGTCTCGAACTTTGCGTATCTGCTCCTCGCCTGTTTGTGTGTGCTCTTGCATCCATCGAC